>VBFR01000255.1 GCA_005889345.1 Chloroflexota bacterium | reverse complement strand
GCGTCATCGAAAGAGGGATCCCGGGCCACCAGCTGCTGGCGGGCCTGGGCCGCCACGGACTGCCCGCTGACCTTGCTGAACTGCTGAATCTCGTCATCCGTGTCAAACGGGTCCTTCTCGAGCGGCGGGAATTTGGACTTCGGCGGCAATTTGGGCATTTCGCGGTATATCGTCGACTTGCCGAATTCCCTGCGCCTCGGGTGGTGCTGTTGGATTGTGCGGGCGAAGGGACTCGAACCCCCATGGCTTGCGCCACACGGTCCTAAGCCGTGCGCCTGTACCAATTCGGCTACGCCCGCAGCGTCCTGCTGAATATACCCACGTAACATGCCTAGCGTGACCAGCCTGGCAATTGCGCCTCCGGTTCGCGATGCCATTGCCTCCGGCGCCGCCGTGGTCGCCCTCGAATCCGCAGTGATCACGCACGGCCTGCCCAAGGCCGCCGCCATGGACGCAGTGCGGCAACAGTGGGCTGCCTGCGAGAAAGCGAACGTGACGCCGGCGGTGGTCGCGGTCTTCGATGGAGAGTTGCGGGTCGGGCTCACCATCGATGAGTGCGCCAGCCTCGCCGCGCGGGCAGATGCCGTCAAGGTCTCGCCCTGGAACCTGGCCGCCGCTCTGGTGAGCCCCGGGTTTGGTGGAACGACCGTCGCCGCGACCATCGTCGCGGCATCCAAGGCCGGCATTCGCGTTATCAGCACCGGCGGCATCGGCGGGGTTCACCCGGGCAACGGCCAGGATGTTTCCTCGGACGTGACCGAGCTTGGCCGGCAGCCGGTGTGCGTCGTCTGCGCCGGGCCGAAGTCGACGCTCGACGCAGGCTCAACGCTGGAACGGCTCGAAACGCTGGGGGTGCCGGTGATCGGCTGGCGCTCCTCATTGCTGGCAGGGTTCCTCGCCACCTCAGCCGGCTTGCGGCTCCCGGTCCGAGCCGAGACGCTGGAGGACCTGGCATCGATGGTCTCCAGACACTGGCAACTCGGCGGCGCTGGCGTCGTGGTCAGTCAGCCACTCCTCGGCGACCTCGCCATCCCTTGGTCGGAGCTGGCGGGGGACGAGGCCACCACAGCCAAGGGACCGGATCGAACGCCGGCGGAGCTGAGTCAGCTCCAGGCCCGCCTCGGCGATCGCGTCATTCGCGCCAACGTTGCCCTCCTCGAGCGCAATGCGGCGCTGGCCGCCCAGGTGGCGCTCGCGCTCAACCACCGTGGCTGAGCTGTCCCCGACCGAGGAGCAGCTTCGACGGCTGAAGAACACGGTGATGGGCGCCGGCTATCGCCTGTCGCAGTTAGCCCAATCCGGTGAGCTGCATGCCGGGGCGACTACGGAACTCGCCGCGATCACCCGCGACCTGAACGAGGCTGCCGGCCGCTTAGAGCGCCTGCTCGCCAGCCTCCAGCGAGACCGGTAGAGGGTCGGGCCGAACGGCGCTGAAGACCGCGCCCGCGGCCGCGATGGCGACGATCAGGCAGGCCGCCGCCGCCGTGAACAGGGCGATGACGATCAACGGCGCGGTGTTGTGGCCGGCGGTCAGGTAGAGGGCCGCAGCCAAGGACCAGAATCCGGTGAGGGCGGCCGCGAGCCGGGCCCACAGCGGGGCGGCTTTGAGGTAGCGCTCGTGGGTCCCGAGCTGCAACGGCAGCCGCTCTGCCCACTCCGGGCGGAACTTCCAGGCAGCCGCCAGCGCCCCCCAGCCGGCGGCGTTGAGCAGAGCAAACAGGCTGAGCCCGCCGCGCAGGAGGTCCACATCGAGAGCAACGCGGGGACCGGTCCCCACCATTG
>VBFR01000254.1 GCA_005889345.1 Chloroflexota bacterium | reverse complement strand
TACATGAAGGGATCGTGCTTCTGCATGTAGGGATAGGCGTCGCCGACGTAGCAGTTCGCAGGCATGCTCTCCATGTATGCCTTCCAGGATCGGCCCGAGGCCTCAACCTGGTCGGCAAGGTTCGTCGCGTTCACGTAGCATCCCGTGCAATCGGACGCGATGCCAAAGGTGCTGCCCGCGGTGAGCGCCAGGTAGTTGGGCAGGCTCGGGTGGCTGATCGCAAAGTAACTCGCTGCCCAACCGTGGCTGCGAGCAAGGCCGTTGATGTACGGCGCCGCGGCATTGCCGATGATCGAACTCGACTCTTCATTCTCCATCACAATCACGAAGACGTGCGAGAAGTTTGGTAACGCGCCGGTTGGCGTAGGAGTCGGAGTCGGAGTCGGGGTCGGTGTCGGCGTTGGGGTCGGGGTCGGCGTGGGGGTCGGTGTCGGGGTCGGCTTCGGCGTTGGGGTCGGCGTGGGGGTCGGGGTCTGAGTCGCGGTGGGCGCGGCTGTCGGCGTCGACGTCGGCGTGGGTCCGGCGTGATGTTTCTTCCAGCCACGACTCGAGTCGTGGCCCTGGGCACTGACCGATAACATCGTGAGGATGGTCGCGCCAAGAAGAGCGGAGACGATAGCCGTGACGAGCAGTGTCCTCTTCATTGCGGGGCACCGTAAGCGGGACGGATGAGATCGGCAATCGATTGGCTTTATGGCTTCAGATAGCCCGCCGTTGATGCACAAGGGCCGCTAATGAGTGTCATGTTGCACGGAGAGGAGTAAATCGGCGGTTTTTGCGGATTCGGGCAGGTATCGCTGTTAATGAATCCGTTGCGAATCCGAGACGATTAGGAACCTCGCATTCCCGCTTAATGCAAGCGTCACATTAGTTGCGTAGGCTTCGCGTTGAGTGATGCGGAGGTGAACGCGGCCCCGATTCTCATCGTCGACGACGATCCCAAGATTGTCACGCTCGTTCGAACGTATTTGGAGCGCGAGGGATTTCCCGTCGTAACGGCGGGTGACGGACGGACGGCGCTGGCAGCCGTCGGCGAATCGAAGCCACGGCTGATCGTCCTCGACATCATGCTGCCCGAACTCGATGGGCTCGCCCTCATGCGGATCCTTCGGGAACGCTCGGAGGTCCCAATCGTCTTGCTTTCAGCCAGAGGTTCGACGGCCGATCGCGTCTACGGAATTCACGAGGGTGCCGACGACTACCTGGTGAAGCCCTTCTCCCCCGCCGAGCTGGTGGTGCGAGTCAAGGCGGTGCTGCGCCGGACTGAGCGGACTCAAGACCGGCCCAAGGATCGCGGCACGATCCAGCACGGCGATCTCGCGATCGATCTTGATCGATTGGAGGTTCGCCGCGACCACAGAGTCATCTCTCTTACCGCCGCCGAGTTCCGCCTGTTAACGGCCCTCATCCAGGCGCAGGGTCGAGTCCTGACCCGTCAGGTGTTGCTCGACGCGCTTTACGGACCAGTGCAGGGCGACGCACTGGAGCGGACGATCGATGTGCACGTTGGACGGCTGCGCGACAAGCTGGGCGAGGATGTCGATCGGCCTCGTTACATCGCAACGGTGCGCGGAGCCGGGTATCGGACGGTTGAGGAATGAGGGAGAATCCGTGGCGGCCGCGTGGGATCGCTGTTCGAATTGCCTTGCTGTCTCTACTGGTGACGGCGGTAGCGCTGGCAGTCATCGCAATCGGCGTTCTGGGTGTGGCCCAGTCAACCTTCAATCGCCTGATGCTCGAGGCCGGGCAGCCGGCTGCCACGGCGCACGCGATGTTCGATCACAGCGTCGTGCCGGTGTTTATCGTGGCAGCCGCGATCGCCGCGGCCGTGAGCCTGATGCTCGCCTCGCTCCTCGCGCTTCGGCTGGCCCGGCCGCTCGACGACATCGCCCGGGCGGCGCGACGAGTCGCCGGGGGCGAATATCAGGCGCGCGTACAACGGACCGGACCGGACGAAGTTACCTCGCTGGCTGACTCCTTCAATCAGATGGCGGAGAGCCTGCAGCACCAGGAGCGAATGCGGCGCGAGTTCATCGTCAACGCCGCTCACGAGCTCAGCACGCCATTGACCAA
>VBFR01000186.1:38968-40418 GCA_005889345.1 Chloroflexota bacterium | reverse complement strand
GCATCCACGCAGAACGCCCGCGCCTGGCACGTTTACGCGCCTGCCAGCCAGGTCGCCGGCTATTACGCCAATGGCGCCAGCCAGCTGGCGTGGCAGTTCCGGCTCGCGTCGGCCATCGGTTCACGCTGGACCTATCGGATCAGCCGTGCCCCGTCCTGTCGAGGCTCGCTGGTCGTCAGTTCCGATCCTGCCGGCGGCACCCTGTACCAGGCAACACCGGATAGCCAGTAATCAGGACGTCGCCAGCAGGGCGCGCATCCCGAGGCGGAAGGCGGTTGCGCCGGACTGCGCGGGATGGCGGACGTAGTGCGCCTCCGGCAGCGCCGCGCAGCCGATGCGGCCGACGCCAACCAGGACCCGGGGCTGCACGAGATCAACGAGACGTTCCACAACCACCCGGCCAGCCGCGATTTCTTCGCGCCTCGGCCGGCGGTTGGTTAGCGGCCTGCCCGGCAAATGGGGATGGGTCGGGACCGTGTTCCAGAGGATCACCCGCCGCTCGGCGCCCAGTTGTTCGAGGATGCCGTGGACGATTGTGCCGGATGGTTCTTTCCACGGTCGCGGGCGGCGACTCGACCGCCGGAAGGGAGCGCCCCAGCGCAACAGGTCGAACTCGCTGGTGAAGGCAATGCCCGACCAGCGCATGCCCTGGTAGCCCGCCGCCTCCCCGACGGCGATGACATCGGCCTCGCGCCGGTCCTCGACGTAATGCCGGAGATTGGCGAGCCGGATCGCTGGCGCGTCCGGGACATCGTCGGGGCCGGCGTCCCGAAATTGGTTGAAGGTGGCGCCAATCGTCAAGGTCGGGAGCTCGCGGAGCAAGGCCTCGATCGCGGCCGCCTTGCTACGATCGGCCAATGGTCGTGACCGTGCTGGCGATCGGCGACATCATCGGCCGTCCCGGACGCGAGGCCGTCGCCCGCCTCCTGCCGCAGCTGCGCCGCGAGTTTTCCATCGATCTAGTGGTCGCGAACGGCGAGAATGCCGCCGGTGGCTTCGGCCTCACGCCCAAGATCGCGGACGACCTATTCAGCCTTGGCATCGATGTGCTCACCTCTGGCAACCACATCTGGGATCAGCGCGAGATGATGACCGGCTTCGAGGACCATCGACCGATCCTCCGCCCGCACAACTATCCATCCGGGGCGCCAGGTCGGGGCTGGTTCTGTCACGACCTGGGGGAGAAGGGCCAGGTCTTGATCGGCAACGTCCAGGGCCAGCTCTTCATGCCACCCATCGATTCCGCCTTCAAGGCGGCGGACGAGGTGCTGCGCCAGGGACCGGGGACCAAGCTCCGGCTGATGGATGTCCACGCGGAAGCGACCTCGGAAAAGATTGCCCTGGGCTGGTACCTCGACGGCCGCGCCAGCTTCGTTTTTGGCACCCACACGCATGTTCCCACGGCCGATACGCGCGTCTTTCCGGGCGGCACCGCCTTCGTCAGCGACCT
>VBFR01000186.1:0-38960 GCA_005889345.1 Chloroflexota bacterium | reverse complement strand
ACCGCTTCGAAGTCGCCGAAGGCCCGGTCCAGTTCAACTCGGTGCTGGTCCGGATCGATGCCCTTTCGGGCAAGGCAGATAGCATCGAGCGGGTGGATCGGGAGGTCGAGCTTGACTAGCGGCTTGACGACCCCTCCTCGTGGGGTTAAGGTGTCGGGGGGCAATCAAACGTTCGGTCGTCATGCCTCGATAGAATAGATGGACACTCTGGAAACCAGCACACCGCCATCGAACGGCTCGACAGGGGAGAAGACGTTATCGGCCAGCCCGGCTGCCGGCATACCCCGTACGGCCCGCGCGGCGATTGAGATCCTGAAAGTCTCGGCAACATCCAAACCCGTTGCCGTCGCCGGGGCGATCGCCGGCGTAGTTCGAAGCCAGAGCCGCGTTGAGGTGCAGGCGATCGGCGCCGGTGCGATCAACCAGGCGGTGAAGGCGATTGCCATCTCGCGCGGCTATGTCGCGGCCGGGGGCTTCGACCTGGTCTGCATCCCATCGTTCATCGACATCACCATTGAAGGTGAGGAGCGGACCGGGATCCGTCTGCTGGTCGAGTCCCGCTAAACTCGCTCGATGCCTGAGTCGGCCGCCCCACCCCGCCTCCGAATTCCCGGCGCACCGCTAACCTTCGAGCCGCACGCCTTTCGGCGGCCGCGTCCGAACGGACACAAGCGCCCACCCTCCGGTCAGCGTTTTCACCTCTGGGTGAGCGGCTGTCAGATGAATGAGTCGGATGCGGACTATTTGTCGCAGGGTCTGACGGCCGCCGGCTTCAGCGCCGTCGCCGACCTCGACGAGGCCGACATCGCGATCCTCGTCACCTGTTCGGTCCGTCAGAACGCCGAGCAAAAGGCGTACGGCAGGTTCCGCGAGTTGAAGGCGTGGAAGCGGGCGCGTCCCGGTCGTGCGATCGCGATCACCGGCTGCATGGCCAACAAGGAAAAGGACCGCCTCTACGAGCGGCTGCCCGACCTCGACTATCGCTTCGACATGCGCCAGTACGAGGCCTTCATCGACGACCTGCAGGGCGAGTACGAGACGGACCCGGCGCAGACCGGTGGGACGATCTTGCAGCACGGCCTCACGGCATATGTGCCGGTGATCTTCGGCTGCAATGAAGTCTGCAGCTTCTGCATCGTCCCGTTCGTTCGCGGCACCGAGCGCAGCCGACCATTGGCTGACGTCGTCGACGACGTGCGGCGCTTTGCGAACCAGGGCGTGCGGGAAGTTACCCTGCTTGGCCAGACCGTCAACTCCTATCGCGACCCCGAGACGAAGGCCGGGCTGGCGACTCTCCTGGAAGCGGTGGAGCGGGTACCCGGCATCTGGCGGGTGCGCTTTTTGACCTCACACCCTCGCCACGTCCACGACGACCTGCTCTTTGCGATTCGGGATTTGCCCCGGGTGTGTGAGCACCTGCATCTCCCGTTCCAATCGGCTGATGACGCCATCCTCAAGCAGATGCGCCGTCGCTATACCGTCGACGAGTACCGGGCGATCATCGTCCACGCCCGCGACCTGATTCCTGATCTCTCCGTATCGACCGATGTCATCGTCGGCTACCCGGGCGAGACGGAGGAGCAATTCCAGCGAACGCTGGCGTTGCTGGAAGAGATCAAGTTCGACGTGGTCCACATCCAGGGCTTCTCGCCGCGACCGCGCACGACAGCGGCCCGGCAGGCCGATGATGTGGCGCCGGCCGAAAAGAAGCGCCGCATCAACGTCTTGCTCGAGGCGCAGCGGCGGATCGCCGAAGAAGCGAACCGGCGCTGGCTGGGCAGGACGGTCGAAGTGCTGGTCGAGCGGGCCGAGAATGGGGAGGCCACAGGGCGAACGCGGCAGAATCGGGTCGTCATCGGAGCCGCGCCATTGGGCGCGCAGGTCGGCACGGTTCGCCGAGTCTCCATCGAGAACGCCACCGCCTGGCAACTTCGAGGCCAGGTCCTCAACTAGGCCAACCCCTGAAGCCGGTCCCCGTCCTCGAGCAGTATGAAGCGGTCAAGCGCGAGTACCCCGACGCCATCGTGCTCTTCCGCCTCGGCGACTTCTACGAGACCTTCGGTGACGATGCCGAACGGGCTGCCCCGCTCCTAGGCATCACGCTCACGTCGCGCGAGCTCGGCAAGGGGCAGCGCTATCCCATGGCCGGGGTGCCGTACCACGCCTACGAGAGCTACGTCGGAAAGCTGCTGCGCGCCGGAATCAAGGTCGCCCTCTGCGACCAGGTCGAGACCGCGGGCGAAGCGCGGGGCCTGGTGCGCCGCGAGGTCGTCCGGGTGCTGACGCCCGGCACGGTGGTCGAGGACGCCTATCTCGAGAGCGGCGGCACCAACTACGCGGTCGCCGTCTGCCTGCGGTCGCACTACCACGGCATTGCGGCCCTCGACTGCTCGACCGGCGAGCTCGCGCTGCTGCGGGTCGAGCCGACCGATGACGCGCTTCGCGATGAGCTGACTCGGCTGCGGCCGGCAGAGCTGATCGCCTCCGAAGGCGACCGTTCACGTCTGCTCGCGTTGGTCAGCAAGACGCCGGTGAGCTGGGTCGACCCCCTGGATTTTGATGCCCGCGCCGCCGTCGACCGTCTGTTGACCCTGCTCGGCGTCGAGACTCTGGCGGCCTTCGGCTGCGATGAGTGGCCGGAGGCGCTGGCGGCGGCGCATGCCTTGTTACGCCACGCTGAGCGATCGCACCTGCGCCTCGAAGCCGGGCTGCTCCGCCTGCATGCCGAGCATCCCCGCGCCTATATGCATCTCGACCCACCGACGCGGCGCAGCCTCGGACTGGCGGCCGACCGCGCCGCATCGGGAGAGGACCTCGTTGGCATGATGCTGCGCGAGGCGACCACGACGATGGGCGCGCGCGAGCTCCGCCGCTGGCTCGACCAGCCCTTGCGCAATCGTGCGCCGCTCGAGGACCGCCTCGACCGCGTGACCCTGCTCGTCGAAGATCCGCTGGCGCACACCCAGCTGCAGGCCGAGCTGCGCGGCCTGCCCGATCTGGAGCGCATCGCCGCCCGGACCGGGCAGGGGGTCGCCACGCCACGGGATCTGCGCGCCCTGCTCAAGGCGCTGGTGGCACTCCCCGGCGTGCGCCGAATCGCGGCCCGCTGGCCGGAACTCAGCGGCTCGGCGCCGGCGCCATCGGAGGAGGAGCTGCGCGAGCTCCTGGCGCGCGCGCTGGTCGACGATGTTCCGGCGACACTGAAGGATGGCGGGGTCTTCCAGCCGGGGTTCGACGCCGAGCTCGACGGCCTTCGCGACGGGTCGCGGGCCGCCCGCGACTGGATCGCCGGGCTGGAGCAGGGGGAACGCCAACGGACCGGCATCCGGTCGCTCAAGGTGGGATTCAACCAGGTGTTTGGCTACTACCTCGAGATCAGCCACGCGAATCGCGAGGCGATTCCTGCCGAGTACCTGCGCAAGCAAACCCTCGTCAACGGCGAGCGCTATGTCACGCCCGACCTCAAGGAAAAGGAGGCGCTGGTCCTCAACGCGAAGAGCGCGATGGTCACGCGCGAGCAGGCGCTCTTCAGCGAGCTCTGCCGGCGGATCACCGCGGCCGGCAAGGACCTGCTCGAAACCGCCGCCTGGCTCGGTCAACTCGATGCCGTCGCCGCGCTCGCCACCGTGGCGGCGCGTCACCACTGGGTACGACCGGTGTTGCGGGATGAACCGGGCATCGAGATCGCCGGTGGCCGCCACCCACTGGTCGAGGCGGCGCTCGGTCCCGGACGCTTCGTCCCCAACGACCTGCGGCTGGACCCGAACGATCAGCAGGTGGTGCTGTTGAGTGGCCCGAACATGGCCGGCAAGTCGACCTTCCTGCGACAGGCCGGCATCATCGTCTTACTGGCCCAGGTGGGCAGCTTCGTTCCGGCCACCCGCGCCGCGATCGGCCTCTGCGACCGGATCTTCACGCGGGTCGGCGCGCACGACGAGCTGGCGCGCGGCCTGTCGACGTTCATGGTCGAGATGGTGGAGACCGCCCACATCCTCTCGCACGCGACCCCGAGTAGCCTGCTCATCTTCGATGAGGTCGGCCGCGGCACCAGCACCTACGACGGGGTCAGCATCGCGCAGGCGCTCCTGGAGTACCTGCACGATGCTCCGCAGCTGCGCTCGCTGACGCTGTTCGCCACGCATTACCACGAGCTGACGGCACTGGCCCAGCGCTTGCCGCGGCTGCGTAACTTCCGGATGGAAGTCCGCGAAGAAGGCGAGCGCGTCATCTTCCTGCACCAGGTCGTGGAGGGAGGCGCGGACCGCAGCTACGGCATTCACGTGGCCGAGCTCGCCGGCCTTCCGCGCCAGGTGGTGGTGCGCGCGCGCCAGGTGCTCACGGAGCTGGAAGGTCAGCGGCCACTGGAACGGCCGGCTGCGAGTGCGCAACTCAGCCTACCGCTGGATCATCCGGTCGTGGCCGAGCTCAAGCAACTCGACCTCGAGCGCCTGTCGCCGCGGGAGGCGCTCGAAAAGCTCTACGCCTGGCAGGGAGCGCATGTCACCCCCTGAGACCGGCCTCGAGCCCGCCCGCATCACCATCCTGCCGGCCGCAGTCGCCGACGGCATCGCCGCGGGCGAGGTGGTCGATCGACCCGCAGCGGTGGTCAAGGAGCTTGTGGAGAACGCGATCGATGCCGGCGCGTCGAGGATCCAGGTCAGCATCGAGGCCGCCGGGCAGCGTTTGATCGAGGTGGTCGACGACGGCGAGGGGATGGCCGCGGTCGACCTGCCGCTGGCGTTTCGCCGGCACGCCACGAGCAAGATCCGCTCGCTCGACGACCTGCGAACGATTCACACCCTCGGATTCCGGGGCGAGGCGCTGGCGAGCATTGCCGCGGTCGCGCGCGTGGAGGCGGTCAGCCGGCCGCGCGATAGGGGAGAGGGGTACCAGGTGCTGGTTGAGGGCGGCGCGCAAATCGCCGCTGGTCCGGCAGGGAGTCCGGCCGGGAGTCGCGTCAGCGTCAGGCGGCTGTTCTTCAATACTCCGGCCCGTCTCAAATTCCTCAAGCAACCCGGAACTGAAACCGCGATCATCGTGCGAATGGTGGGCGAGCTGGCGTTGGCGCAGCCTGCCATCGCGATCATGCTCGACGTCGATGGGCGGCGCGTGCTGGAAACCCCTGGAAACGGGGACCGGCGCGCGGCCTTTGCCGCCGTTTACGATCCGCCGACGGCTGCCGCCATGCTCGCCGTCGACGATGGCATCGTCAGCGGCCTGATCAGTCCGCCGGCCTTGCACCGGGCCAGCCGCGACCACGTCGTGATCCTCCTCAACGGGCGTCGCATCCACCATCGCAACCTGGCGTTCGCGGTGGAGCAGGCCTATCGCGGACTGCGCGAGCCCGATCGATTCCCTCTGGCGGTCCTCGATCTGCACGTGGATCCCGCCGAGGTCGACGTCAACGTTCATCCCACCAAGCGTGAAGTCCGCTTTCGCAACGAGGGTGCTACCTTCGGGGCAGTCGAGCGCGCCTGCTACCGCGCGCTTCGGAAGAGCCCGATCTATGAGCTGCAGTCGGCGGCGGGTGGGTCGTTGCTCGAGCTGCGCGAGACGGCGCCCACCCCCAACCGTAACCCTTCCCCGCAAGCGGGGGAGGAGATCGAGCGCGCAGAGGCGAGGGAGATCGGCGGCGCCGAGGGGAGGGAAGGTCCGCGGCTGCCACCGCTGGAGTTCATCGGGCAGCTGCTGCATGGCTACCTCGTGGCGGAGGCGCCGCGCGCGGTGGTGCTGATCGACCAGCATGCCGCGCACGAGCGAGTCCTCTTCGACCGCATCGTCCGTCGCCTCGAGCAGCGGCAGCCATCGAGTCAGCTGCTCCTGATCCCGCACGTGCTCGACCTCACACCGGGCCAGATCGCGGCCTTCCAGGAGCACGAGTCGTGGCTGCAGACGCTGGGTTTCGAGGGCGAGCGCTTCGGGCCCCATACCATTCGAATTCGCGCGGCACCGGCCGACATGCCGGAACCTCGCGTCGCTCGCGTGCTCGAGCTGCTCCTCACAGACCTGCTCGGCGAGCGAACACCCGACCGCCGGCTGCGCGAGACAGCGGCGCTGCTCGCCTGCCACAGCGCGGTTCGTTTCGGCGACGCGATGTCGCCCGAATCCGCGCGCCAACTGCTGAGCTCGCTGGCGGTGACCGAGGAGCCGATCAGCTGCCCGCACGGGCGGCCGACGACCGTGATCCTGCCGGATGACCAGTTGAGGCGACTGTTCAAACGGCCGTAGGCAACCTGCGCATGGTGGCCATCGTGGGACCCACCGCCAGTGGAAAGACGGCGGTCGCGATCGCGGCGGCGCATCGCCTCAACGGCGAGTTGGTCTCGGTGGATTCGCGGCAAGTCTATCGGCACTCCGACATCGGCACGAACAAGCCCACACCGAAAGAGCTGGGCGGGCTGGCATGCCGGTTGCTCGACGTCGTCGACCCTGGTACGCCCTTCACGGTTGCCGACTACCAACGATTGGCCACAGCTGCGATTGCGGAGATCCACCACAGCGGCGGGCTTCCCGTGTTGCAGGGGGGGAGCGGCCTCTATCTTCGAGCGCTACTCGACGGCTGGAATCTGGGTGATGCGCCGCCCGACCCGGCATTCCGGGCGGCGCTCGAGCAGCGCCTCGATGAGGAGGGGCCGGATGCACTCGCGGCCGAGCTGCAGGCCATCGATCCCGAGGCTGCCGATCGCGCGCAGCGCAACCCGCGCCGCCTGATCCGCGCGCTCGAGATTCATGCGGCGACCGGTCTGCCTCCGACCCGGGCACGCGCGTCGACTCCACCGCCCTGGTCGACGACCCTCATCGGGCTCGACGTGCCGCTTGCGGTCCTGGACCAGCGCATCGAGTCGCGCGTCACCGCCATGATCGACGGTGGTTGGGTGGAGGAGGTGGCCCGAATTCGCCGCGAATTTCCAGCGGCCGACATGCAACGCCTCGGCCACGGCTATCCGGAGCTGGCCGCCCATCTCGAGGGTCGGCTTTCACTGGCGGAAGCCCGGGAGTCCACGGTGCGCCAGGTGCGCCAATATGCGCGCCGCCAGCTGACCTGGTTTCGCGCCGACCGTCGCGTGCAGTGGCTTCCGGCGGATCCGGACATGATTGTGGAGCGTCTGCGCGTGGGTATCATGTCGGCAGAGGCGAGTTGATCCGGAACTCCAACGGCAGGCACGAGCGTGCCTATTTGATGTCGCTCGACTACGAGGACCAGGGGCTGGCCGCCGTGGAAGAGCAGATGCTCGAGCTGAGCGAGCTGGCGAGAACAGCCGGCGTGGTCGTGGTCGGCACCGACACGCAGCGTCGCCCAAAACCCGATCCCGCGCTGTTCCTCGGCAAGGGAAAGGTCGAGGCGCTGCACGCGCTCAAGCACGAGGCGGACTTCAACCTGCTGGTCTTCAACGAGGAGCTCTCACCGCGCCAGCAGCGCAACCTGGAAAAGAAGCTCGACGTCAAGGTGATCGACCGCACCGAGTTGATCCTGGACATCTTTGCCCAGCGGGCCCGCACCAAAGAAGGCCGGCTGCAAGTCGAGGCGGCGCAACTGCATCACCTGCTGCCGCGCCTGCAGGGGGGTCGCGACCTCTCCGGCCTCGGTGCGGGCGTCGGTACCCGCGGCCCGGGCGAGCAGAAACTCGAGAGCGACCGCCGGCGGATTCGTCACCGCATCCGCGAGCTCGACCGGGAGATCAAGGAGATTCGCAAGCAGCGGGAATTGCGCCGCGAGGGACGCCGCCGCGCGGCCTATCCGGTGGTCGCCATCGTCGGCTATACCAACAGCGGCAAGTCGACCTTGCTTCACGTCCTGACCCACGCGCAGGTGCGGGTGGAAGACGCGCTGTTCGTCACCCTCGACCCGACGACGCGCCTGGTGCGGCTGCCCAACCGGCGCGAGGTCCTCTTCACCGACACCGTCGGTTTCATCCAGAAGCTCCCCACTGACCTGGTGGCCGCCTTCAAGGCCACGCTCGAAGAGGTGCAGCAAGCCGACCTGCTGCTCCACGTGCTCGATGCGACGCGTTACAACGGACGCGACCAAATGGAAGCGGTCCACGAAACGCTCCAAGACCTGAGCGCGTTGGAGAAACCGAAGGTGCTGGCGCTCAACAAGGTGGATCAGCTGAGCCCATTGGCTGTCGAGCAGCTGCTCGCCGAGGACTGGTCGCCATATCTCGCCGTGGTGCCGATTTCGGCGCTACGGAAAACCGGACTCGAGCCGCTGGGCCGCGCGATCGCCCACGCGCTGCCCGGTGAAATGGTGCCGATCGAGGTGCTGCTGCCCTACAGCGAGAACGCGCGCCAGGCAGAATTTCATGCCCATGGAAATGTCGAGACCGTCGACTACCGCGGCGACGGGGTGCTGATGCGCGGCGCCTTACCGCGACGGCTGCTGACGAAGTTCGATCGTTTCCGCTTTCCCGGCGTGGACCGCAGCGCTTAGCGCTGCGCCGTCAGCGCAGCAGTCGCACGACCGCGACCACCTGGCCCTCGAGCTGGGCGGCCGTACTGTAGATCGGCTCATACGCCGGGTTTTCCGCTTGCAGCCGCACGCGGTTGGCCTCGCGGAAGAGCCGCTTGACGGTGGCCGTGGACTCGTTGGTCTGGTCGTCTTCCAGCCGGGCGACAACGATGCTGCCATTGGGCGCATCTTTGCCGGGGCGGACCACGACAAAATCACCGGAGAGGATGCCGACGTCCTTCATGCTGTCGCCATGGACCTCGAGGGCGAAGGCCGTGTCCGAGCCGACCAATTCCTGGCTGAGGACCAGGTGATCCTCGATGTTCTCTTCGGCGAGGATCGGCTGGCCGGCGGCGACGCGGCCCACCAGGGGGACCGCCACGACCTTGCTGAGTTTGGCCTGCATTTCGTCGATGTCGACGACTTCGATGGTGCGCGACTTGGTCGGATCGCGCCGGATGTAGCCCTTCCGCTCCAGAGTGTTGAGGTGGTTCTGAACCGTGGAGCTGGAGGAGAGTCCGACCGCTTCGCCAATTTCGCGAACGGTCGGCGGGTAACTGCGGATCTTCTGTCGAAACCGAAGGTACTCCAGGATCTCCCGCTGCCTGCTGGTCAACGGTTCCGGCATATCGTCCCCTCCCTTTATCGCCGATGTCGTCGACGGCCAAGAGCCGATCATCTCGCGCCCAGCGCCGTCCCAAACGGCGCGTCCAGGGAGGGGGGAGAGGAGGGGTTCAGACCGCGATCACAGCATGGTAGCACAGTAATTTCCGGGCCGAATCGGTCGATTTTTCGGGCAAAGCCAGCGGTCGACCGGCCGCCGCGTTTCTCCAAAACAGGGGCATCCTAGCACATCTGTTCGCCCCATTGCAAACACTTGTTCGGGCGAGGGATTGACGCGAACGCTTGTTCGTGTTAGCGTCTTGACCGAACAGATGTTCTGGCAGGACGGAGTTCGACACCGGTATCCTCGACCTCAGCGCCGCCGCGGCTGGGGCCGCGTCGTGGTCCTCGTTGCGGCCCTTGTGCTGGCGACCGGCCGGCTGGCATATGGCAGTGGGCCGCAGGCCAGCGACCGGGTCGTCGTCGCGCCGGGGGATACGGTCTGGAGTATCGCCGCCGCCCACTACCGTGGTGATCCGCGGCCACGCGTGGCAGCGATCCTCGAGGCGAACCGGCTGTCGACACCGCTGCTCACGCCCGGGCAGGCGCTGCAGCTGCCGCGCGAGTAGCGCAAGGAGCCTGTGACTACGATGAGCACATCGCTGGTCAGTCTCGCGTCGCTGGTGCAGGCCTTTAACCCCGTGACACCGCAACTGCGCGTGGCGGCCATCATCGTCCGCCAGAGCCAGATCCTGCTCGTCGAGCATCGCAAGCGTGGCCAGCGCTACTGGGTGCTTCCCGGCGGCCGGCTCGAGGGCCACGAAACGCTGGAGGCGGCCCTGGGCCGCGAGCTGAAGGAAGAGCTCAGTCTGGAGGCGCGCGTCGGGAGCCTGGTGATTGTCTGCGAGAGCCTGGCGCCCGACCGCCACGTCGTCAACCTCATTTTTCAGGCAGAGATAGGGGAGGGGGTCGCGCCCGTGCTCGACCCTCGCGATCCTGTGCTCGCCGGCTGGCAGTGGGTGTCGGCGGACCAGCTCCCCCGGCTGGATTTCCGCCCACCCATTGCCGAAGCCGTCCGAGCGGTCATCGCCGAGCACTTCGCTGGCCCAGTCCGCGTGCTGGGGGATACCTGGAAACCCGAGTCGCACTAAGTGTCAAGCGGGCTTTGGCGCCGACGTCATAAATCGGCCATTCTCCGACGCACCAAGTTGGGGGCAAAAGCGTCAGACACAGCGGCGAGCCCCGGAAGCCGCCCGCGACGTGCTAGAGATGCGCCTGGATGACCTTCGCCAGCGTCGGGCCGACATCCGGCAGCGCCGACGTGGCAAAGATGATCGTGACGAGCAGCACCATTAAGAAGGTCGCAATGCGCGTGCTGATGGTTCGCTCCATATAAGCTGGGTCGTCGATCGTTTGGCCCGGTACCACCCCCTGGGCCAGCTGGCGCATCTCGTTGACCAACCCGTCGGCGTCGCTCGCCGCTCGGACCGTCTGCTTGATCACTGGACTACTCCCCCTGTCGTGGAATTTACGACGCTGGCCCCGGGCGTGGCGGGCGCGAACAACACACCGAGGCGCTCTGCGAGGCGCTCGAGCACCAGAACTTCACTGGCGGCGTAGGCGCGCGGCAGGCGCCGCGCCATCTGCAGGGTCCCCGCGACCTCCCCACACTGAATCGGCGCGACCGCGATGTGCCGCAGCCCCGCCGGGACCCCGAAGAGATCTTCCGGACGGCGACCGGCGAGCGGCTCGCGCAAGGCGCGGCCCTCGAGCTCCACCTCGGCGGTCCGGGTTCCCGCGAGCGGCAGCCAGCTCGGCGCGTGGTCCTGGAGCGGATCGCCCTCGGGGATGACCAGCTGCAGGCGGTCGCCGTTGACCCACTCGAGGTGCAGGCTCTCGGAGCGCAGCACGTCCGCCAGCGCGGGCCGAACCGCCCCGAGCGCCGCCCGCTGGTCGTCGGCGAAGGGCGCCGCGAGCCCGGCCAATCGGTTCGCCTGCTCCATCGCCTCGGTCTGCTGCCGCTCCTCGTCGAGCGTGGCCAGCCGCAGCAATGTGGCGCCCATTTCAGCCCCAAGGGCGCGGATCAACCCCTGTGTCGACAGATCGAGCGCGTCCGCACGCCCGGCGACGGTGATCAACCCGTTGGTGCCATCCTCGCCGGCCGTTGGCTGGATCAGCGTGCGCTCCCCGAAGCTGGTGCCCGGCAGCGGGCCCTGGATGAGCACCGCCTGGCTGGGATCGGCGCCGAGGGTCGGCGTAAAGGTAAATCCGGGAAGCTCGCCATCGCTCAGCCCGGCCCAACGAACGGCGCGAAACACGTCGCCCGCCGGATCCTTGACCCAGAAGGCCCAGGCGCATTCGGGGGCGAGCGCCGGCGCCAGGCCGGCGAGCTGCGCGAACAGGCCCTCCTCGTCGCGGGCCCGCGCCAACCCGGAGGTGACTGCGGCGAGCGTGCCCTGTCGCGCGATCGTCTCCTTGGCCCCATCGGCCGAGGTCGTCAGGAAGACGACCAGCCACATCGTCATCAGGACCAAAAAGAGGTCCATCAGCATTGCGAGGGGCACGGCGTGAGCCGCCGCCTCGAAGGGCCACAAGAGCAAGAGCCCGGCGGCGAGGATGCGCGGATCGCGGAAGCGGGCCGCCAGGCGCGCCGCCCCGAAGAAGAGCAGCACATGCGCGTAGGGCGCGTAACCGGCCGAGAGCGCGCCAAGCGCCATGACCACGGCGAGGTCGGCCACACCGAGCAGCACATGGCGCCCAGGAACGGGCCGCTGGATGCGGGTCAGTTCGACACAGATAAAGAGGTAGGCGACCGCAGCCAGGCCGGCGCTGTAGCGGACCGAGATCGGGATGCTGGGGACGGCGACCACGGCGGCGGCGACACTGAAGACCGCAACCCAGAGCATCAGGCTGAAGACCGCATCGCTGCGCACCAACGCCGGCAGGGCGGTGTGCCAGGTCTTCAGCTCACGCGTCAGCGCGACCCCGGTCCAACCGAGGGTGTCACGCCAGTTCGGTATGGGGCGCCGCCACCCGGCCGCCGGGTGGACCGCGGGACGCGAGGCTTGCCTGGCCTTGAGGCGCGCCAGATCGAGTTCGCTCAGGGGAGCCGTTTCCACCAGCCCCCAGTCTGTGGCGGGAAGGCTGCGGCCGCGTCGAAGAGCTGGCGACAACCTGTGGCGGGCGAGCGGCGAAACCTTACAAATGGTGTAACGACTGCCTTTAAAGCCAAGCCGCCAGACTTGCCCGTAAGCTAAATAGGATGCCCCTCTCCCCTCTCCGCCGCACCTGGGCCTCGATCCCCCTTCGTTCTCGGGTCACCGGCGTGGATGCCGACACCGTACGGCGCTGGCTCGCCGACCTCCCGCCCCCGGTTGGCTACGGGGTCAGCACCCGGCCGCTCCGCTACCGGCAGGCGCCGCACCTGGCGGCCTACTGCTGGTATGACGACCGACTGATCGAGTTGCAGGTCCCGGAACCCTTTCGCGCCTGGGAGGAGAAGGTCTACTACCGGGCCCGCCGCAGACCGGGACGCCGCCTCGCCTTCCAGTGGTTCGGCCGGACCGTCCGCTTCCGGACGCGTCGCGAGGTGCTGCGCTTTCTCTATTGCCACGAGTTCTATCACTGGTATCTCCGTGAGGTGCGCGGCGGAAAAGGCGCGGCCGAAACGGCGTGCGACCGCTTTGCCCTGACGTACTTCCGGGCCCGCAACCGGGGCATCGACTGGAGCAGCATCCTGCCCGGCTACCCGATGGGCGCCCGGCGGCCCTTGAAGCCGGCGGCCTGATCAGTGAACGGCGTCAGAGGGTCTTGAAAGTCGCCAGCATCGTGTCGTAGGCCGGATGCTTCGCATCCGTGGTCCGCGTGATGCCTTCGAAAATGTAGAGCTTCGAGCCGAAGAAGACGATCCGTTCGTGCACCACCGCTCCCTCAAATGGGGCGTTGGCTGCGGCCGACGGTTGTGGAGGCCGCTTACGCAATTCCGCGCAATCGCGTTATACTAACCTGCGTAATGCCGGCTCGCGTAAAGGCCGCCGCGGCGACGACCAACCCGTTCCGCTTTGGCCGCATCGTTTCCGGGGACGCCTTCACCGACCGCGAGGCCGACCTGCTGGCGCTCGAACGCGAACTGCGCGGCGGGCAGAACATTCTGATCGAGGCGCCCCGACGCTTCGGTAAGACCTCGCTCATCCTCGAGGTGAAGCGGCATTTGGAGGCGGGCGGCATCCCGGTCGCCTACCTCGATTGCATGCTGGTCCCATCTCGAGCCCGGCTCGCCGACCGCCTCGCCTCGGCCTATCTCGATGCCTTCAAGAATCCGGCGCAGCGTGCCGAGGACTGGGTCGTACAGCATCTCAAGGCGTTTCGGGTCCGGCCCACCCTGACACTCGACAGCGAGGGACACGCGTCACTATCCTTCGAGGCGGGCAGTGCCGGCGCGCCCAACCTCGATGCGCTGCTCGAACAGATTTTTCAGGAGCCCGAGGTGATCGCTCGCGAGGGCAAGAAGAAACGGGTCGTGGTCATCCTCGACGAATTCCAGGACCTGATGGAACTGGGTGTCACCCTCTTGCGCCAGCTACGCGCCGTGATCCAGCACCAGCAACACGTCTCGTATGCCCTCCTCGGTTCGCGCCAAGGCCTGCTCCGCCGCGCCGTGCACGACCGCAACGCGCCGCTGCTGAAGATGGCGCGCCCCTACCCGCTCGGCCCGCTGCCCCGCGAGGAGTTCGCCACCTTCCTGATGGCGCGCTTTCGGGCCAGCGGCCGGCCGCTACCGAAAGACGCCGTCTACGCTCTGATCGACTTCACCGGGGCCCATCCCAATGACACGCAGGAGGCCGCCCATTTTCTCTGGGAAGTCGCCCTCCTTCCCCTCTCCACTCAGGAGCTGGTGTCGACCGCGATCGCTCGGGTCCTCGACGCCGAGGCCGCGCAGATGACCGTCCTCTGGCACGACTCGGCCCCCGCCCAGCGCAATCTCCTTGTGGCGCTCGTCGAGTGGGGTGGACGCAACATCTACCGGGAGGACTACCGGCGGCGCGCCAATCTGGGGCCGGCGACCACGGTGCAGCGCGCCATTCAGACGCTCATCGACCGCGAGCTCGTCGACCTGGAAGCGAGCGGCGCCTACACCATCAAAGAACGGTTCTTCGAGGAGTGGATCCGCCGGCGGATCATCGGCGGCGAGCTCTAGACCTTCGCGGCGGGTTTCTCCGAGAGAATCGACGCGATCTCGGCCTTGGCCCGACCGATGGCATCGCGGATGCGGCGCTGCTGATCGGGATCCGGCCAGCGGTTGCGGGCCTCGCTGGCGACGGAACGGCCCAGGTCGCGCAGGTCATTGCGCAGCTCGTGCATCACGTGATGCGCCTGCGGACCCCATTCGGCGCCCCAGCGCTCCTTCATCCGGCTGAAGACTTCGTCGACCTGCGGCCGGCGCTCGCTCATGAAGGTGCGGCCGGCATCCGTGATGCTGTAGATCTTGCGGCCGTCCTCCTGGACGGAGCTGACGTAGCCCATGTCCTCGAGCATCTGCAGGGTCGGGTAGACGGCGCCCGGACTCGGAGCATAGAAGCCCCCGAAGCGCTCTTCCAGGGCCTTGATCAGCTCGTAGCCGTGGGCGGGCTTGTCCTTGAGCTGGTCGAGGATGACGTACTTGAGGTCGCCCCGCTCGAACATCTGGCGGCGGAACTGGTCGAAGCGGAACTCACGACGTGACCACACTGGGAAATCCTCCTGTTTTTGACGCGCTATCACGATATATCGCGATATTACCGGAGAGCCCCGATCGGTGTCAAACGCGAATTGAGCGAGGCGGAGCCGTAGAATTCGCGCAGCAGCGTGCCCACCGTCTTCCCCACGTCCCCAACGCAGGCACCTCCGGTCGCCAGCGCGCTCGTCGAGCGCGTGCGGGGCTTCCTCGAGGCATGTGAGATCGATCGCAACCTCAGTCCGCTGACGATTCGCCAGTACGACCACTACCTCAATAACCTGCTCGGCTGGCTGGGGCGGGAGGAGCCGGGCGTCAAGGATCTGCCCGACCTCACCACCGAGGTGGTACGCCGCTACAAGCTCGCCCTGGCCCGGCACGTCAATGAACACAGCGGACGGCCCCTGACGCGCGCCACCCAGACCTACTTCCTGATCGCGATCCGCTCGTTGCTGCGCTACTGGATCCTGCAGGGCATGGAGGTCCTCGCGCCAGACCGGATCGAGCTCGGCAAGGCCGCCTCACGGTCGTTGAAATTTCTCGACGCGGATCAGCTGCGTCGCCTGCTCGCCGCTCCGGACATCAACGACCCGCGCGGCCTGCGCGACCGCGCCCTGTTGGAGACCTTCTTCAGCACCGGGCTGCGGCTCGCGGAGCTGGCGCGGCTGGATCGCGACCACATCAACCTGAAGACCCGCGAATTCGGGGTCATCGGCAAGGGCCGAAAGCCGCGCGTCGTCTTTCTCAGCGACGCCGCATGCGAGTGGCTGGACCGCTACCTGCAGGCCCGCCGCGATCGCTGGAAACCCCTCTTCATCCGGATGAAGGGCAGCCTCGACACGACGCCGGGCGGGCCCGGCATGCGGATCTCGACGCGGTCGATCGAGCGGGTGGTGCAGAAGTATGTCAAGGTCGCCGGGCTGGGTGTCAAAGCGACACCACACACCCTGCGGCATTCCTTCGCCACCGATTTGCTCTCCAACGGCGCCGACTTGCGCGCCGTCCAGGAGTTGCTCGGTCACGCAAATCTCAACACCACGCAGATCTACACCCACGTAACGAATCCCCAGTTGCGCGCCGCGCATCGCAAATTTCACAGCGGAAATCGCGAGTAACGCAGTAGCATCAAGACGGCATGATCTCGGCGCGTCGACGACTCGCCTCGACGGCGCATGATTACTATCCGCTGCATCGACTCAGGGAGGCGGGCTTCGGCGATCCGGCCCGGCTGCCCATCACGGTCAAGATCCTGCTGGAGGGAATGCTGCGCCAGGCGGACACCGGCCGTGTGAGCGAGACGAGCCTGCGCGCCCTCACCCGCTGGCCGGAGCGTCCGCCCGCCGGCGCCGAGGTGCCTTACCTGCCGTCGCGCGTGCTGCTGCAGGACTTCACCGGTGTACCGGCGGTCCTGGACCTGGCCGCCATGCGGTCGGCGATGCAACGCGCCGGCAAGGACGCCGGTCGCATCGACCCGCTCGTCCAGGCCGACCTCGTCATCGACCATTCGGTCCAGGTGGATGCCTTCGGATCGCTGGGGTCGTACGCGCGCAATATCGAGCGCGAGTATGAACGCAACGGCGAGCGCTACGCTCTGCTGCGCTGGGCCCAACAGGCGTTTCACAATTTCAGCGTGGTCCCGCCCGGGATGGGGATCTGCCACCAGGTCAACCTGGAGCGGCTGAGCCGCGTGGTGCAGGTGCAGACCGACGCCACAGGGAGTCTCGCGCTGCCCGACACGCTGCTCGGCACCGACTCGCACACCCCGATGGTCAATGGACTGGGCGTGCTCGGCTGGGGCGTCGGCGGCATCGAGGCGGAGGCGGCGCTCCTTGGGCAACCGACCTACCTTCCGACGCCGGTCGTCGTCGGTGTGCGCATGACTGGATCCCTGCGTCCCGGTGCGACCGCGACCGACCTCGTCCTGACCCTCACCGAGATGCTCCGCGCGCACGGGGTGGTCAACAAGTTCGTCGAGTTCTGCGGCGCCGGCCTCTCCGGCCTCTCCGTTCCGGATCGCGCCACGATCTCCAACATGTGCCCGGAGTACGGCGCCACCGCCTCCCTCTTCCCCGTCGATCAGCAGACGCTGCGCTACCTGGAGACCACCGGGCGCGACCGCTCGCTGATCGATCTCGTCGAGCGGTACACCCGGGAGCAGGGAATGTTTCGCACCGACGAGTCGGCGACGCCGGTTTTTGACGAGGTCCTCGAGCTCGATCTCGGCGGCGTCGAGCCGAGCGTCGCGGGACCGAAGCGCCCGCAGGACCGTGTGCCGCTTCCCAACGTCTGGCAGAGCTTCAAGACGGCTTTCACGATGGACGAAAAGTCGGGCAACGATGACGTGGCCCGCTTCGACTCCGAGGGTGGAGTCGCCAACATCACTGGTGAGTCTGCGCACGCCACCGCGGTGATGGCCCGCCCCACCCAGCAGTTGCGCAACGGCTCGGTGGTGATCGCGGCCATCACCAGCTGCACCAACACCTCGAACCCCTCGGTGATGGTGGCCGCCGGACTGCTGGCCAAGCGTGCCGTGGAGCGCGGGCTGCGCGTGTCACCTACGGTCAAGACCAGCCTGGCTCCGGGATCGCGGGTCGTCACCGACTACCTGCGGGCGGCCGGCCTGATGCCCTACCTCGAGGAGCTCGGCTTCTACCTCGTCGGCTACGGCTGCACCACCTGCATCGGCAACAGCGGCCCGCTGGCCAGCCCTGAGATCGAGGCCGCGGTCGAGAAAGAGAAACTCAATGTGGTCGCGGTGCTCAGCGGCAACCGCAACTTCGAGGGCCGCATCCATCCCCTGGTCCGGGCCAGCTATCTCGCCTCCCCACCGCTGGTGGTCGCTTACGCGCTCGCCGGGGACATCCGTCGCAACCTGGCAACCGACGCGCTGGGGACCGACCGAGATGGCAAGGACGTCTTCCTCCGAGAGCTCTGGCCTTCCGCCGAGGAGGTCAACGAGGCGATCCGGGGCTCGTTGAAGGTCGAGATGTTCACCCGAGAATACGAGCGCATTTTCGATGGCGATGAGAACTGGCAGCGGATGTCGGCACCGACCGGGCCCATCTACGAGTGGGACCCGAAGTCGACCTACGTCCGGGAGCCCCCCTTCTTCGACGGGATGCGCCCGGAGCCCACACCGTTGACCGACATCGTCGCGGCCCGCGCCCTCGTCATCCTGGGCGACTCGATCACGACTGATCACATCTCCCCTGCCGGCAGCATCCCGCCTGACAGCCCGGCCGGCCGCTACCTGGTAGCGCAGGGCGTCGAGCGGAGCGAGTTCAACAGCTATGGAGCGCGGCGCGGTAACCATGAAGTCCTGGTGCGCGGCACGTTTGGCAACATCCGCCTGCGCAATCAGCTCACGTCGCGCGAAGGCTACTGGACGACACACCTGCCGGATGAACAGGAGATGACGATTTTCGATGCCTCCGAGCGCTACCGCGCGGAGGGCGTCCCGCTGCTCGCGATCGCCGGCAAGGAGTACGGGTCAGGCAGTTCGCGGGACTGGGCCGCCAAGGGTCCGCTGCTGCTCGGCATTCGCGCCGTGATCGCGGAGAGCTTCGAGCGAATCCATCGGAGCAATCTGGTCGGCATGGGCATTCTGCCGTTGGAGTTCCAGCCGGGCGAATCGCTTCGCTCGCTCGGACTGAGCGGCACAGAGGCGTTTACGATTCGCGGGCTCGTCGCCGGACTGCAACCCGGCCAGCGGATCGAAGTCGAGGCCGCCGGAGCATCGGGCGCCCCCAAGCGCTTCACCGTCGTCTGCCGGCTCGACAACCAGACGGATGTCGAGTATCTGCGCCATGGCGGGGTGCTGCCCATGGTGCTACGTCAGGTGATGGCGCCCGCCTAGCTGGAGACCACCGACAGCTGCGACAGGCTGTGCACATCCGTGAACGGTAGGCCGGTCTCGCTCTTGGTCTTCAGGCTGTAGGCGAAAACTCTTCCCGACGTCTGCGATGGCCCACCCAGGCATTCGCTGACGCATGGCTGCTCCTCGAGGTACCAGAGCGTGTCCCCGGTGATAAAGATGGGATGCGAGCGGGGCACGGTCCCGGTGGCGAGAACCTGGTGGCTTTGCAGGTCGTACAGCCGCACGTGCGGCGCAGAGTTGTTGTCGATCTCGGTGAACGCCAGCCAGCGGTCATCGGCAGCGGGCGCCGGATCGTACCAGTGGAGCGCCGTCGCCATGGTGCCGACGCTGGTCGCGCCGGCATCCCAACTGCGCACGCCGACCGCGTCGCGGTAGTAGAGGCGATCCTTGTGCCGCGCCCAGGTCGCCATCGTCGCGTTGGAGCTGATACCGGCCGGCGGCACGAACGCGACGGTATTGTCGGCGCTGCGGATGACGAGAAACTGGCCCGTCTCGGGCGCCTGGCCCTGGTTGCTCAGGTAGGTGTCGACCATGAGCAGGTACTTGTCGTCGGGCGCAAACTCGAGCCGCACCTCGTCGTCGCGGCCGATGCCGCGACCGGCAACGGTGTTGAGGCTCAGCGTCTTCTCCTGTCCGCCGCGGCGCACGTGGAGCGACGCCTTGCCCGAGCCCGAGGTGTCGTGCAGGAGATACGCGAGCAGCGAGCCATCGTGGCTGTAGGCGAAGGCCGGCACGTAGCCGTTGACGGTGACCTCGGTTGATGTCGCGCGGGTGCCGAGCTCGAGGCTGATGATTTTGGCGGGCCCGGCGTTGGGATTGTCGAGGTAGGCAATCTTCTGCGCAGCGATGAAGCGCGGTTCCGGCGGCGACGCGGTGCTTAGCGACACCAGCTGCTGCGGTGTGCTGCTGGCAGAGTCGTAGAGAAAGATCTCGCTGGCGCTGGGCGTGGAGGCCGTGAAGACCACGCGGTAACCGGAGGCCGGCGCGGCTGTACCGGAAGCCGACGGCGAGGGGGTCGCGCTTGCTGGGGTCGTGTCGGCGGCAGGAGTGGCACACGCGCTTAAGAGCCCGATAAGGATGATGACGGCCGGTTGAACCCAGCCTAAAGGCCTGGACACGTTCAAAGCTGGCGCCGATTGTAACGCGAAGCGACGTTCGAGTACCGGCCTTCGCGGATGCTTCTCGGACCGGGCACAAAACCGTTCACTTCCTTTCACTGCCGAATGCCTTTGGGAACACCCTGCGTTTCGTTGTTATGGAAGCCGTAAGGTCTTTGGGAAAGGGCGCGCCATCACGCGGTCAAACCATGACCGAGTTCGCGCTGGTCGTACCGGTGTTGATGGTGCTCATCATGGGCGTGCTCGACGGCGCCCTGCTGATGTTCAGTGTCGGGACCGCGCGCTACGGCTCCGCCGAAGGCTCGCGGGTCGCCGCGACCCTCGGCAACGTCGCGAACACCGACAGCCAGGTGGTGGCGACGGTTCGCAACATCGTCAGCGGCACCAAGCTCTTCACGGTCGACGAGGTCGACATCTACAAGCTCAACCAGGATGGGAACGGCAACTTGACGCCGGATCCCGCGAAGATCAACAAATACGCGCTGGACGGAACGCCACTGAACGGCACGCCGTGGCCGGCCTCGAGCCGAAACGTGGGGAACGGCACCAGTGACTTCATCGGCGTCACGGTCAACTACACCTACACCTGGAAAGCCGGGTTCTTCGCCCCGCTGGGGCCGCTGAAGACAACGGCGGTCTCCTATGTCCGCATCGAGCCACAGAGCTATTGAAATGAAGGCACTTTCACCACGCCCGGCACGCAAGCGCGGCCAGTCACTGGCCGAGATGGCCGTAGTCATCCCGGTGCTCGTGTTTCTGCTGATGGGTGGCTTCGACGCCAGTGTCATGATCTCGAACAAGATCACTGCCGGCTACGCCGTCCGCCAGGGTGCGCGGCTGGCGGCGGAGATCGGCGGGTCACAGACCACGGGCGCCACCACATCGGTGGTTGACAACCAGATCGTGCGTAACGTGCTCGCCGTGGCGAAGGGGTTGACCTCGGCGACGCCAACTGAAATCGACGTCTACGCTCCGTCGCGCGCCGACGGCAGCTACACACCCGGCGACCCGGTCGATCAGTACTTTATTTCGGCAGGCGGCGGGATCTCTCCGGGCACGCAGACGTTTCCCCTAACGAACCGGCAGCAGACGCCGCCCTATGAGACCTCGATCGGCGTCCGCATCCTGTGGACCTACACCCCACCGGCAGGCATTTTCCCGAGCAACATGCAGCTCGCCGATTACGCGGTCATGAAGGCGGCCCCATTACTCGTATGAAACACAGATACCAGCGACCCAAGCAGTCGGCCGGCGTGCTGCGGCGGCTGAAGCGGCAGGGCGGGCAGGCGATCGTGCTGCTGGCACTGACGGGCACGCTCCTGATCGGCGGCGTCGGCATCGCCGTCGACCTCGCGGTTGGTTATATGTACAGCATCGCCGCCGAGCGGGCGGCGGCGGCGGCCGCGCTTTCGGGCGTGGTCTTCATGCCCGACCAGTTCTCGCCGGCGTCGGCGACCCCGCTTGGCTCGCGCAACGATGCCACGGACCGCGCTGTGGATGAGGCCAAACGCAACGCCTTCGACCCGGCGGATGCCGCCAATGCCGTGTCGGTGACCCCGGCCGTGGTGCCCGGCCACGCGAACCAGCTCCGGGTCACCGTTTCGCGGAACGCCCCGGTGTTCTTCATGCAGCTCTTCGGATTCTCGACCTACCGCGTGGCACGAACGGCGGTGGCCGCCTATCTGCCACCAATCTCGCTCGGGCAGCCCGGCAGCCAGATCGGCTCGTCGCTCGGAGACCTGGGTCGCACCCGCTTCGCCTTCATGCGCGAGGAAGGCTGGTCCACCGACCGCAGCCAGGGCGACGCCTATACGCCGAACCCGCTGGGCGGTAGCTATGGGGCATCGGACGACAAACACCAGATCAGCTTCAGCAACGGCTCGGAGCCGCGCTACGCGACGCTTCGCGACCTCGGTGGCTACAACTACCGGATCAACATTCCCACAGGCGGCACCGGCGGCACAATCCAGGTCTACAATGCCGCCTTTGCACCGGACGGGACCAACGGCAGTGCGAACTTCTGCGACAACAACAACTCCAACCCGGCGGCGCGGACCTGCTCGGTCGGCGGTTTCCAGTGGTTCCACGAGGACGACGGAGGCCCGTTCGACCCCAACGACGCGACCCGCTACACGGCGATGCGCTACACCCTCTTCCGCGTCAACAACGTGTTCATCCGGGCGACTGACCAAATGATCTCGCAGATGACGGTGTATCCGATCGACGCCCGCAACTGGAACCAGCCGGCCAACCAGTACAAGGCGATGGGTGGGCCAACGATGAACCAGACCGTGACCCAGCTCTACAGCGGCAACGCGCCGTCCAACATGTTCATCTACCACAACTGGGTGGACGTTGCCACTTATCTTGGCGGATCCGACAACCAGCTCGTTTCGCTGCAGACATTCCCCAACTCGTACCTCATCGGTGGCGTCCTGCAGCCCGGAAACTACCGCCTGCGGGTGGATGCGCTGGACAACAATGGCAACGTGGTAAATGGCCGGCAAACCGGCCACAAGGGATATGCGGTGCGGGCCGTGAACCCCAACCTCAGCACCTGCGGCCCCTGCGCCGTGTCAGCCTGGGATGACATGTCCTTCTTCACCCCCTTCGATGCCGGCCCAGGTGGAAACTTCAGCATGCAGCTGTTTCGCCTCACGCCTGACTATGCCGGGCTGACGGTCAGCGTCGACCTCTGGGACCCTGGCGACGTCGCCAGCACCAGCGGCTTCGTGCGCATCAACATCAACGACCCGAGCGGTAGCAATGTCTTCCCGGGTGGCGTCAACGTGTACAACCTCGGAGTGCAGCGCTCGAATCTGGCCAGCGGCAACTACACCGTCCTGGCGAGCGCAGCCGGTGGAAATACCGCAGCAACCTTCGTGGCCCAGGACACGTCCCGTGGCATCTCCGCCAACAGCGAATGGATTCACGTCGAAATCCCGGTGCCGGGCAGCTACAACCCTGCACCCGGGGCCGACTGGTGGAGCATGCAGTACGTCACCGGCGCCGGCACGGTCGCGGTCGACACGGTGACGGTGGCGGTCGGCCTCAAGGGCGGCCCGCTGCACCTGCTGCCGTAAGGCCGCGCGCCATACTTGGCGCATGGAACAGCGAATCAGCATGGTGACGCTCGGAGTCAGGGACCTGGCGCGCGAGCGTGCGTTCTACGAAGCGCTCGGCTGGACCGGCGCCCAGCAGCCCGACAACGAGGTGGCGTTCTACCAGGCCGGTGGAATGGTTTTCGGACTCTGGGCCGCGCTCGGCGGGCATGGTGCGCCCGGGGTCGAGCTGGCGCACAACGTCCACTCACCACAAGAGGTCGATGCCGTGCTGGCCGAGGCCAAAGGCGCCGGTGGAACGATCATTCGCCCCGCGGCGCGCGCCGACTGGGGTGGTTACACGGGAGCCTTCGCCGACCCCGAGGGCTACGTGTGGGAGGTCGCGCACAATCCCGACTGGAGGCTGGCGGACGACGGCTCGGTCCTGCTCGGCTAGGTTTCGCTGACCGCTATGGCGTCGTCACCTGCGTCGAGGTATTGCTGTACTCGACTTCGTAGACCGTTTTCGTCCCTACGGGAATAGGCACCGCGATGACAGCCGCAAGGGTCTCCGGGTCTGCGACGGCAAGCCGGAAATGCTCGGTCGTGCGAACGTACTCCTGCGACGAGTCGGCGGTGGTCCCGGCTGACGGCGTGGGCTGCCACCCATGGCCAAGCAACCAGTCCCGATACCACTCCACTACTTGGGCACTGTCGGCTTCCGTCGCAAGGGTGGTCTTGTAGACGTCCCGAGACTCGGCAGAAGTAGCTGTCGTGCGATCGATGTCGACGGAGTCAAGCACCGGACTCGAGCCCGGATATTGGAGCTGCGCCTCCGGCGGCGCGTTGCTAGGGACCGAACCTGGTGCCAGCCTCGCGAGAAGTTGCCTCGCCAGCTGCTCGGTGTTGCCGGTGCCTTCTAGTCCAGCCAGGTCGGCGGACGAGAGCGAGATGCCCTTCATCCGTCTTGTGACCGTCCAGCCGATTCCCTCTTTGCCCTTCAGGATCTGGACGTGCGCCTTCCCATCTGACGGCAGGTCCATCTTCAGTTGGCTGAGGATCTGCTGCATGGGGTCGTCGCTCTTAGGGGCCGCGGCTGATGGACCGCTGCCCGGCGCCTTGGCGTTCGTCGGTGGCTGGACTACCTTCGGGCGGCGGAGGACGACGAAGAGCAACCCAATGACGATGGCCACGATGGCGACAGGCACCAGGATCTCCATGTCGGCAGGCTACCAGTAGCGCCAGGTGTTCGAGGGCGTGCTGCCGAACATCTCGTTCCAGAGCACGTCGGTGCCGGTAAGCGGCGACCGATTGAAGGCGTGGAGGAAGGCCGAGACCCCGATCCGCTTGACGCCGCGGGAGCCGATAAGTCCAACGGTGTTGAGGCGATCCGAGGCGTCGCGGTCGTGTAAGTCGAATCCCCTCAGGCGTCCGTAGGTAGCGACGTCGGCGCTGCTGAAGAAGACCGGCTCCAGGGCGGCGTACGTGTAGACACCGGTGTACCAGGTGTGGCGTGGCGCCACGATGTCCCAGGGATCCAGCACACCGCGCAGGTACGGATACGTCGCGAGCGAGCCGCCAAAGACGTCCGACACATTGGCGGTGTGGCCGCCGTCCGACGCTGAGAAGAACGCCTCGATCACGCGGCCGTTGTACATCAAGACCTGGCCGGCGGTCTGGTCGACCGCGGCATTCTGCGATCCGCTCTCGGAATCGATCCCGCGGTACACCTGAAACTGCGTCGTGTCGTCGACGTCGTACAGGCCGGTGCTTCCCATGTGCGTGAGGGCGTAACACCGCGCTGCCACGATCTGGGCCTTGATGGCCTCCAACGGCCAGCTCGACGGGACCTCGCCGAGGCCGCGCAGGTAGTCCTCGATCGGAAGCACGTTGATGATGTACAGGAGGCCACCGCTGGGCTGCGCCACGATCGATCCGCGATAGGCGTGATAACGACCCGACGGTCCGTACACCGTCAGCCGGGTGCCGGCCGAGGTCGGCACGAGCTTCTGCACCCCACCTGACGGTGCGAGCGAGACCGTCTGACCTGGCGCCAGGTTGGTGACGCGACCGCCCGCGATCAGTTGCGCGGGCCCGCTGGGAATGACGCGATAGGTCGCCGTGCCCCAGAGGACCGCAACATGGATCGGCGTGTTGGCTGTGTCGAGGCTGGCCCAGCTGGTGGCCGTGTAGAAGTGCTGATCGATGAACCGGTAGTTGAGTCCGGCGAGTGCCATGCCTTTGGCGCCCCACTGCCCGAGTCCGACGCCGTGGCCCCAGCCGTGACCGCAGAAGCGAACCGATCCAGCCGGCGCGGCCGCCGGACAGGTCGCCCCGTACGTGGCACCGGACCCGCGGAGTGCGGCCAGCGCCGCCTCCGTCTCGTAGTTGTCGAGCGCTGTCTGCAGCGCGCGGCTCTGTCCTTGCAATCCCGCCAGCCGGATCAACGTCTGGCGGCGCTGATTGTCGAGGTCGCTGTCGTAGCTGGCGACGGCAGCCACCTGACTGGCGATCGCGTTGGCCCGCGCCTGGAGAGCATCGAGCAATGGCGCGAGGTCCGCCCGAGCCTGGGCGAGCAGACGGCGTTGCGCCTCCAGCGCATCACGCTCGGCACGCAGCTTGCGGGCCAGTTGCAGCTCGCTGACCGAGATCTGCTGCAAATAGATACTGCGGTTCAGCAGGTCATCGAAACTTCGCGCGGAAAACACGAACTCGAGCCACCGCACACCACCGAGCGCGTACAGCTTCTTGATGTCCGCCTGGAAGGTGCGCATGTGCTGCTGGTAGACGAGCTCGTCGCGCGCGAGCTGAAACTGCGCATCCGCAATTTGCGCCTCGATCGCCTGCGCCTGCGCAGCGATGGGGGCGAGGTCGGCGTTGCTCTGCGCCAGCTGGGCTTGTAGGGCGGCGAGCATTTGCCGCACCTGGACCTGCTGTCCTTCGAGCGCGCTCAGCCGCTGATGCTGCCGCGCCTGTTCCGCCTGCACCTGCGCAAGCCGATCGGCGAGCGTGCTGGGATCATCCGCGTGCGCGGGCACGGCGGTGACGAGGAGCAGCAGCGCCAGCAGGGCGCCGCCAGCTCGGGCGACTATACCGGCGGCGCTCCCGCCGAGCCAGGCATGCCGGGCTCGCGCCGTGGGGTGAAGGCGGCGTCGCTAAACGGTGCCGGGGCGCCCTTGGGGGCCTTTTCCTTCTTTTTCTTCTTGACTTCGCGCTTGCCTCTATCGCGTGACTTCGCCATGGTTCCTGCCTCCAGACTTAGTCCGGCGAGCCGCTATTGTACCCTCGATCACCCGCAGTGTCCACGCGGTGGTCACCCTCGGTGGCATCGGCGGCCAGTACCTCGAGGCAGGTCACCGCCGAATCACCCAAAGCCTGCAGGTTGTAGCCGCCTTCGAGGGCCCACACCGTGCGGCCGCCCGTATGCGCGAGCGCCCAGCTCTTGATCAGGCTCGCGAGCGTGCGGTAACCCTCGGTCGTCACCTCCAGCCCGGCCAGCGGGTCGTCCTGGTGAGCGTCGAAGCCGGCCGACACCAGCAACAACTCCGGATGGAATGCCGCGAGCGCTGGCCCGATCTTCTTTTCCCAGGCGCCGAGAAACAGCGCATCGCCGCTACCGCTGGCGAGCGGCACGTTGAGGACGTTGCCATGCGCCCCACGCTCGCCGGCAGCGCCTGTCCCCGGATAGTACGGATACTGATGGGTCGACGCGTAGAACACCTCGGCGTCATTTTCGAAACTGTGCTGCGTTCCGTTGCCGTGGTGAACATCGAAGTCGAGCACAGCGATGCGGCGAATGCCTTTGGCCCGTGCCGCGATCACACCGACGGCGATGTTGTTGATGAGGCAGAAGCCCATCGCCTGCGCGTGCTCGGCATGGTGCCCGGGCGGCCGCACGACCGCGACGGCGTGATTCACGTTTCCATCCAGCACCCGGTGGACACCTTCGACGACAGCACCGGCAGCGGTGCGGGCGGCCCGCATCGACAGCGGCGTGATGTAGGTGTCGGGATCGAGGTAACCACCACCGGCTTCGCTGGTTCGATCAAGCCTCGCGACGTAGTGCGGATCGTGGACCTGTTGGATCATCGACTCGGGCGCCGCCGGCGCAATTTCAGGGGCGACGCCGAGCTGCGAGGCCTTAATCGCATCGAGAATGGCGACGACGCGCTCCGGACGTTCCGGGTGGCCTTCGGCACGGTGCCCGATTTGCTCCGGGTTGGCGAGGATCGCGATCACGTCAGCGTGCGAGTGCGAAAGCGCTCGAGCTGGAGTGGCGCGTAGCGATCGATGCCGGCTTTCTGACAGGCGGCCAGCACCTGCTGCTCGGGGGTCTCGATGCCGTCGATATCCGGCAAGAGCAGGGCCTGTCGATCGCCGCGGCGGACGATGATCCCATAGACGTGCGGGTCGAGCTCGGCGATGTCGCGCACCGGCTCCGGCATGTCGAGCAGCTGGACCTTGACCGTCAGCGCGCTGACCTCATCGAGCCGCACCGGGTCGAAGCGTGGATCGCGCACGGCGGACGCGACCGCATAGCGGATCAATTCATGCGCTGCGGTCGCCTCGGTGGGCCGCACGCTCCCGACGCAACCGCGTAACTCGCCGTGCTTGCGCAGCGTCACGAAAACCGCCGAGGGAGACTGCAGCTCGATGGGAATCGGCTGCGGCGGGTCGACCAGCCGGTGCGTCCGCAGGTAGGTATCGATCGCGTGGCGGCCCAATGTCTGGATGTCGAGCACCATGGCCGGGGATGCGGACGCGGTAAAAGCGACGACCGGATAGCCGACCCCAAACGGGCCCTCATAGCTGAGGACCTGGGACTTCAAGTTCGCCGCACGCCCAGCGCCGAGCAGGATCGCGAGTGGACGCAGGCCGCATTCGCCGGCCTTCTCGACGAGATCCGGATCCAGCGACTCGATCTGTTCCCAGGATCGCGCGCGAAGAGCGTCGATCACGAGCCGGTCGAAGAGTGGGCCCGCGGGACGAAAGCCATAAGGCGCGTCCGGGGTGAGGCGGTGTGACAGATCACCGGAGGCGATCAGGATGGCGGAGCGCTCTCCGAGTCGAGCATGCAGCCAGCCGCCGAACTCGGCGAAGCGGGAGAACGGCCATCCGCTGACGCCGAGGAAGATGAAGCGCTTGCTCGCCATCGTGCGCGGCAGCGAATGGAGCGGGACCACGACCCCGTGATCGAGTTCGGTTTCCTCGGCCCAGATGAGCGAGAAACCGGCGCGCTGCCCATCGACGACGAGCGCGGCCGCAAGCTCCACGTCAACCTGTGCCTCCACCCGGACCTGCGGCGCCCGAAAGCGGCCCAGGTCGCCGGCGGCGTGAGCGGCCCGACGGACGGGGAGCGACGTCATGCTCGAGGGACTGTGCGGCGAAACGACGACCGCGAGCGGAGCATCGACGGTCAAGAGGATGGCGTCGAGTTGTCGCATGGCAGCGGCCGTTGCGCGGACTCGCTCCGACTGCGCGCCACCGACTTCGGTTAGCAGGATCGGAGGATGGGCAACCAGGGCGCCGGCGACAAAGCCGGGCATGGGCTTAGCCTCGAGCCGTCGCGGGCTCCGGCCGAAGCGCGTTGATCGCGTCGCGATACTGGCGCGCCGCGGCGCGCGCGGCATCCGCGTAGTCAGTGCCGCCCGACGCGAACAGGATGCCACGCGAGATCGGGACGATGACGCCGCGCCCATCGGGCCTGAGTGCGGCCTTGAGCGCGGCCGCGAGGTCGGCACCTTGCGCGCCGATACCGGGAACAAGGAGCAGCCGGTCGCCGGCGATCTGGCGCACGTCGCGCAGTTCGGCTGGCGCCGTCGCCCCGACGACGAAAGCGATGTTGCCGTGATGATCCCAACGCACGCCGGCGCGCGCGATATGCCGGTACAGAGCCTCGCCCTCGCTGCGCAGTTGCTGGAACTCCGCCGCTCCCGGGTTCGATGTCCGGCACACGATGAAGACTTCCTTGTCCCGGTGCGCCAGGAACGGCGCAACCGAGTCATAACCGAGGAAGGGATGGACCGTAACGGCGTCGGCGCCCCAAGCCTCGAACATCGCGTGCGCGTACGCCTGGGCCGTGCTGCCCACGTCGCCGCGCTTGGCGTCGAAGATCACGGGCCGCCCTTTAGGCAACGCCGCCATCGCCTGGTCGAGCAACCAGCTGGCCTCCCTCCCCCATCGCTCGTAGAACGCGAGGTTGAGCTTGTAGGAGGACACCGAATCGCCAACCGCGTCGACGATGGTGCGGACGAATCGGGCGATGCCGGCGGGTGACCGCTCAATCGATGGCGGCAGCAGGTCGGGCTCGGGGTCGAGGCCGAGGCAGAGGAGCGAGCCGGTGGCGTCCTCGCTGGCCTGCAATTGTGCCTTGAACGTCATATTCGGACCCAAGTTTAGTCGGTAGAATTCGACCGTGCCCCAGTCGACGATGCAGGTCACCCTTCCAGAGATGGGTGAGTCGGTCACCGAGGGGACCATCGCCAAGTGGCTGAAGCAGCCGGGCGATCAGGTTCGCGAAGGCGAAGGGCTGGTTGAGGTCACCACCGACAAGGTGGATGCCGAGGTCCCCGCGCCCGCCAGCGGAACCCTGGTGAAGATCCTCGCCGAGGCGGGGAAAACGGTCGCGGTTGGTGCCGCTCTCGCGGAGATCGCGGTCGGGGCAGACGGTGACGGCGCGTCCAAAAAGGCCACCGCCGTCCCTGCCGCTGCGAACGGGGAAGAGAAAAAAGCCCCCACCCTGCCCTCCCCCGTAAGCGGTGGAGGGACAACGGCGAGCGCCGTCGAGGTGACGGAGGGTGCCGAGCTGCTCGCCCGCGCAAAGGGCATTGACCTCGCCACCGTCAAGGGCAGCGGCCCCGGCGGCTCGGTCCGCCGTCGCGACGTCGCGGAGGCGATTGAACGGCAACAGACTTCCACTCTGCCCGCTCCCGCGAAGGAGGAGGAAAAGAAAGCCCCCACCCTGCCCGCCCCGGCGCAGTCGCCGACGGGATCCATCCCACTGCGTGGCGCGGCCGCGGCGCTGGTCAAGTACATGGAGGAAAGCCTCCAGGTCCCAACGGCAACCAGCTTCCGCACGGTGCGGGTCGACGTACTCGACCAGCGACGGCGCCAGCTCACGCAGAGCGTCCAGGCGGCGGGGCGTCCGGAGAAGATCTCATACACCCACCTGGTCGCCTTCGCGATCACGCGGGCGGTCAAGGACGTGCCCTCGATGGCAGTGACGTTTGATCGCGTCGACGGGAACCCGGCGCGGGTGGCGCGCGGCGTGCACCTCGGACTCGCGGTCGACGTGCAGCGCCAGGACGGCAGCCGCATGCTGCTGGTTCCCGTGATCCGCGATGCCGACCGCCTCGACTTTGCCGCCTTCCGCGATCACTACGAAACGCTGGTCTCGAAAGCGCGCACCGGGAAGCTGGTGGCCGATGAGCTCAGCGGCGCCAGCATCGTGCTGACCAATCCCGGTGGAATCGGAACGGTGGCGTCCGTACCGCGCCTGATGAGAGGCCAGGGCACGATCGTCGCGACCGGCGCCATCGGCTATCCGCCCGAGTTCACGGCCATCGCCGAGAGCGGGCTGCGGCAGCTGGGCGTCTCAAAGGTGATGACCATGACGAGCACCTACGACCACCGCGTCATCCAGGGGGCCGAGTCGGGCGAGTTTCTGCGCCGCATCGATGAGCTCCTCTCCGGCGCGGACGGCTTCTACGAATCGGTGTTCGAATCAATGAAACTGGTGCCGCCGGCCGGGATCAGCGAGCCGGCGCGGGCTGGAGTCGTAACAACTGAAGCGGCCATCGCCGCTCCCACCACCGCGGAAGCGGAGCTGCTGCGGGCGATCGCCGCGGGCATGGCGCTGGTGGCCGCCTACCGGTCTCACGGACATCTCGCGGCTCGCCTCGACCCGCTGGGGAGTGCGCCGCCCGGCGATCCATCGCTGGATCCGGTGAACCACGGCTTGACCCCGCAGATGATGGAGGCCGTGCCGGCCGCCGTGCTCCGGGTGCGCGTGCCTGGAGAAAACCTGGCCGAGGTTCTCACCCATCTACGCGAGACGTATTGCTCCACCATCGCCTACGAGATCGAACACATATCAAGCCACGAGCAACGCAACTGGCTGCGCGAGCGGATCGAGTCGGGGCGATACCGCCAACCACTCAGCCCGGAACGCAAGCTGCAGTTGCTCGGCCGCCTCACCAAGGTCGAGGCGATGGACCGTTACCTGCGCAAGGCCTTCCTCGGCCAGAAGACATTTTCGATCGAAGGGCTTGACTCGATGATCGTGATGCTCGAGGAGACCTTGCAGCTGCTCTCGGACAACGGCACGCGCCAGGTGGTGATGGGCATGGCCCATCGCGGTCGTCTCAGCGTCATCGCCCATGTTGTCAACCGCACCTACGAGTCACTGCTGGTGGAGTTCGAGCAGAGCCAGGAACGGCTGGCGACCGGCACCGACGTCACCGGTGACGTGAAATACCACGCCGAAGCCGAGGGCACCTACGTCACACCGAACGGAAAGCAGCTGTCGGTCAGCCTGCTCGCCAATCCCAGCCATCTGGAGGCGGTTGATCCTGTGGTCGAGGGATGGACCAGGGCGGAGCAGACCAGGCGCAAGGGGCCTGAGCCGCATTTCGATCGCACGGGCACCGTACCGATCCTGATCCACGGCGACGCCGCGTTCCCGGCCCAGGGCGTGGTGTCAGAGGTGCTCAACCTGTCGAAACTCGAGGGCTATACCACGGGCGGCACGCTGCACATCATTGCCAACAACCAGCTTGGCTTCACGACCGACCCCGAGGAAGGACGCTCCACGCGCTACGCGTCCGACGTCGCCAAGGGGTTCGACCTGCCGATCATCCATGTCAACGCCGACGACATCACGGCCTGTGTGAGCGCGGTGCGCCTGGCGACCGCCTTCCGGCAAAAGTTCGGGCGCGACGTCGTCATCGACCTCATCGGCTATCGGCGGTTCGGCCACAACGAAACCGACGAGCCCGCCTACACGCAACCACTGATGTACGACGCGATCAAGGAGCACGCGACGGTGCGCGAGATGTTTGCGGCGCAACTGATCGAGGAAGGCCTGCTGAGCGCTGAAGATGCGAGCGCGCGAGCGGACGCCGCCGAGGCCCGGCTGGCCAGTGCGCACCAGAACGTCAAGGCGAGTGCGGCGCACGCGCCGCAGGTCAGCCGCCCGCCGATGGACGCGAGTCCCGAGCCCGATATCAAGACCGCGGTACCGGCCGAGGCGCTGGAATCACTCAACCGCCAGCTGCTGGCCGTGCCGGACCGATTCAGCGTGCACCCCAAGCTGCTCCGCCAGATGGAGCGTCGCAAGACGCCGCTGGCCGAGCGAGAAATCGACTGGGCGCAAGCCGAGGAGCTGGCCTTCGCGACGCTGATCACGGGCGGCATCCCGGTACGGCTCACGGGCCAGGACACCGAGCGCGGCACCTTCAGCCAGCGCCACCTGGTTTTCCACGACGTCCGCACCGGCAAGACGTGGGCGCCGATCCAGCACCTGGTCGGCGCCAGCGCGAGCTTCGAGCTGCACAACAGCCCGCTCTCCGAGTACGCGGCCCTCGGCTTCGAGTACGGCTACAGCTCCGACGCCTCCGAAGCGCTCGTCTGCTGGGAGGCGCAATTTGGTGATTTCACCAATGGCGCGCAGATCATCGTCGACCAGTTCATCGTTTCGGGGCTGGCGAAGTGGGGACAGTCATCGCGACTCACGCTTCTCCTCCCCCACGGCTACGAAGGCGGCGGGCCCGAGCATTCGAGCGCCCGGCTGGAGCGGTTCCTTCAACTGGCCGCCGAGGGCAACATTCGCGTCTTCTATCCGAGCACCCCGGCGAACTACTTCCACGCGCTCCGTCGCCAGGCGCTGCACAGCCGTCCCCGTCCGCTGATCATCATGACCCCCAAGAGCCTGCTGCGACTGCGGGCGTCTTGGTCGAAGCTCGAGGACTTCAGCGTGCACAGCTTCCGCCGGCTCATCGACGACCCGATGATGGAGTCGCATCGCGACGACGTCCGCCGCATCATTCTCTGCACCGGCAAGGTCTACTACGACCTGATCGCCAGCCCCTTGCGCGCGGAGGCGAAGGACCTCGCCATCATCCGCATGGAGTTGCTCGAGCCCTTCCGCACGGACGACGTGCTGGCGGCTATCGCGAAGTACTCCAACGCGCGACAGCTGACCTGGGTGCAGGAGGAGCCGATGAACATGGGCGCTTACTGGCACGTGAAGCGACGCCTTGAGCCCAAGCTGCCCAAGCACCTCAGCCTCAACTACGTCGGCCGGCCGGAGCGGGCCAGCCCGAGCGAGGGCTACGCCGTGGCCCACCAGGCACAGGAAGCGAAGCTCGTTCAAACGGCGCTGGCGTCCAAGCCGGACGAGACTAGAGCGCCCAGTTCGGGATAGAATTCAGCGCGATGCGGCTATCGCTCGACTGGATGAACCTGTTCGGCGGGTTGAGCGCGAATCAGATCACCTCCGTCATCGTGGTCGCAGTGATCTTCACGGTCGCGTCGGGGCTCACGCTCCTTGCCCTCATCGCCTTTGGCGTGCGAGCCGGCCTGATGGCGCCGTCGTATAGCACCCGCCTGCCCGCGGCATCGGACGTCGAGTTGGGCGCGTTTCTGGGCGGAGCCGCGCTCGGCATGATCTCGATCTTGATCATGACGTTCCTCGGGTTCGCCGAGAACGATCTCGACAACCCCCTGTTCCTGCCTCTGGCGATCGGGCCGATCCTGCTGGGCGGTCTGTTGTTCCTAACCGGCGCCGGCCTGGCCTTCCGTACGATTCGCCGCCGCCGCAGCCCCGCCTAGCACCGAAACCGTCCGCCGGTCCCGACCGTTTCCCTTGTAGCCCAATTGGACCGGGACGCTCGCCCACTTGACAAGCGACATTGCGACTTCGTATTCTAGTGACAGCGACGGTATCACTAACCATAACAAGGGAAGCAATAAAATGAACGCCCAGGACGGCCGAGCGATGTTCGAACTCCAACTGGAGTTGCACGCGCGGGCGGTTGGGCGCCAGCCGATCATCACCGCGGACGACGTCATTGATGTGCATGAGCTGCTCGCCACGCACGAAGGCGATCTGAGAAGCCTTTTAGGGCCCCAGGCTTAGACTCGACCTCGTCGTGCCACTGACCAAAGAACGGGTCGCTACCTGGCTCGCTGCCTACGTTCGGGCCTGGGAGACATACGATCCGGACGCGATCGGGAATCTGTTCGCCGAGGACGCGACGTATGAATACCATCCCTTCGAGGAACCGGTGCGCGGCCGGCTGGCGATCGTCGCCTCCTGGCTCGATCCCAAGGATGATCCCGGCACCTATGACGGCCACTACGAGCCGATCGCGATCGATGGCGATCTCGCCGTCGCCCACGGACGCACCCGTTACTTCAAGGATGCCTCGAAGGCCGAGCTAGTCCGTCAGTTCGACAATATTTTTGTTCTTCGATTCGACGGCAGCGGCCGGTGCCAATCGATCCGCGAGTGGTTCATGAGTCCTCGCGGGCAACCTCCAGCCTAAGGCTGACCGCCATGACTACCGTCGACGATCACGGTCGTCCGGAACCTCCGGTCGCCGCGGATGAGACCGCCACCCTTCTGGGATTCCTCGACTACCAGCGCGCAACGCTTGCGTGGAAGTGCCGTGGACTCGATCGGGCCGGCCTGCAAGCGAAGGTCGGTGCTTCGTCGATGACCTTGGGTGGGCTACTCAAGCACCTGGCCTACGTCGAGGACTACTGGTTCTCACAGAGGTTGCACGGGCATGAGCGGCAGCACCCCTTCGACCTGGTGGACTGGAAGGCTGATCCCGATTGGGAGTGGCACTCAGCCGCCGAGGACACCCCGGAGCAACTCTTCGCCCTCTGCAGCGCCCCTGGCCCAACGGCGAGTCGCCGAGCCTGCGCTGGATCCTGGTCCACATGATCGAGGAGTACGGGCGGCACAACGGTCATGCCGACCTCATTCGGGAGTCGATCGACGGGGAAACGGGAGAGTAGCCGCCGACGCGGTGTTAAGGCTAAAGAAGCGGCTGTGCATTGGTAAACGACTCCGATGCCTCACCGTAAGCTGAGCTGATCCGAGACGCGGCCTGCAGTTCGACGCTGGGCTCCCGACCCATCCGGTGCGAGCGTTTGTAGCGAAGCTCAATGCTCGCCCTAATGAGCCACGAGCTCCCGAGATCCTTCCTGCTCAGTTCTTCCGACGCCCAATGTTGGAGCTCACGAGCCATTGCGAATTCGGCCCGCTTGCCGTTGATGGACGCCGAGCCATCGATCGCATTGATCTGTATCAGCCCCTCCGCTGGCTCGGCGAGAAGGACCTTGCTGTCACTCACAATCCGCCAGCCCGCGGCAATCTGTGCCAACTGGTTTGCGAAATCCTGGCTGATTCCACGCTGGTGCCGAGTTGGCCGTGCCTCTGACATCGGAGTGAGCTATCGGGGAGACAGGATTTGAACCTGCGGCCCCCTGAACCCCATTCAGGTGCGCTACCAGGCTGCGCCACTCCCCGACGCGGTGCCTATTCTACGTCTCCTCGCCGCGCTTCCTGAAGACCATGCGGATCGGTGTGCCTTCGAAGCCGAACGCCTGGCGGAGCTGCGTCTCCAAATACCGCCGGTAGGAAAAGTGAACAAGCTCCGGGTCGTTGACGAAAAACACAAACGTCGGCGTCGTCGCCTCGGCCTGGGTCGCGTACAAAACCTTGAGCCGCTTCCCCTTGCGCGTGGGCGGTTCGCGCTTGCCCAGGATCGTGCGCAGCCATCGATTCAACTCGGGCGTGGCAATCCGGCGGCGCCGTTCCTCGACCACCTTGAGGGCGACCTCGAGCGGCTGCGCCACCCGCTGCCCCGTCTTCGCCGACACATACGAGATCGGCGCCCACGGGGCAAAAGCCAGGGCCTCCTTGACCTTCTTCCGCCAGACCTTCTCCTCCTTTTCCTCCGGTGACAGAAGATCCCATTTGTTTAGCACCAGCACCAGCCCGCGGCCCGCCTCGACGACATAGCCGGCGATGTGCGCGTCCTGCGCCGTGAGCCCGTCCTTGGCATCGATGACAACGATCCCGATATCGGCCCGTTCCATCGCGCGCAGCCCACGCAAGAGCGAGTACTGTTCCACGCCTCGGGTCAGGCCGGGCCGACGAATGCCGGCGGTATCGACCAGCAGCACGCGCTTGCCCTGAAACGTCACCGTCGTGTCGACGGGGTCGCGCGTCGTTCCCGGCACCGCCGTCACCAGGCTTCGCGCGTCGCCGATCAGCGCATTGACCAGCGACGACTTCCCCACATTCGGTCGCCCCAGAATCGCGACCCGGCCGGCCAGCTTGTCATCGACCACCTCCGGCTTCGGCGGCGGCAGCTTCTCCACCACCGCATCCAGCAGGTCGCCGCTCCCCGTCCCATGCAGGGCAGAGATGACCCACGGGTCGCCAATCCCCAGCTCATAGAACTCGCTCGCCAGCACCTCGCGGCCGCGCCCATCGGCCTTGTTCGCCACCACCAGCACCGGGGTTCGCGACCTACGCAGCAGCTCGGCGATGTCGCGATCAACGGCGGTCAAGCCCTCGCGCACATCGAGCACAAACAAAACCAGGTCGGCCTCCTCGATGGCCAGCCGGCTCTGCTCCTCCATCCGCCGGCGGAGCTCGCGCTGAGCCGGAACCTCGTCGCGGTCCTTCCCCAGGACCAGTCCCGCGGTATCGACAATGACGAACTTGCGCCCTTGCCACTCGCTCTCGGCGTACAGCCGGTCGCGGGTCAGCCCGGCCATCGGATCGACGATGGCGCGGCGCTCGCCCAGAATCCGGTTGAACAGCGCGGACTTGCCCACGTTCGGGCGGCCGACGATCGCCACTAAGGGCAGCGCCATCAGCCGGGCGTGGGGATTGTCAACATTTGATGTATCTGTATGGAGGGGTTGGTGAAAACCCGAACCTATAATAGGCACCGGTCCGATGAGATGGGCGACATCCCGGCCGGAAACAGTAAGGGGCTCGGCCTCTACTTTTCTGATACCCGCTTCGTCTCCACCTATGAGTTCCGGCTCAATCGGTTACAGCCGATCCTGCTATCCGCTTCTGTCGATGAGAGCTATGTCGCCACCTTTCAGATGGTCAACCCGGTGTTGCTCCTCGACGAGGGCAAGCGCAGGATCCCGCAGCAAAGCCTGAGCATTCGTCGCAGTCGCTTCATCTACGGCGGCCTACACGAGCGCATCGGCATCCAGAACTGTGGCACCGAACCGGTCGAGATCGAGTGCTCGCTGCGGATCGAGGGCGACTTTCGCGACATGTTCGATGTGCGTGGCTACAAGGTGCAGACCCTCGGCACGATTCGACCGACCGAGGTCAACACCCGGGGCCTGACCTTCACCTATGACGGCCAGGATGGCCTCCTGCGCCGAACCGAGGTCGTCGTCAAGCCGGAGCCGCGCACGCTCAATCAGGACGGAACGCTGAACTGGCATTTCCACCTCAACTCGAAAGACACGGTCACGCTCGTGATCGATGTCATCCCGGTGATCGGCGAGAACGAGCCGATACTGAGTTACCTCTACGACGACGCGCTGCAGGCGCTGCAAGGGTCCTATCGCCGCTGGCACGACAACACGACCCGGATCGGCACCGACAATGCCTTCCTCGACCGCGGCCTGCTGCGCCGCAGCCAGATGGACTTGCGAATCCTGCTGGAGGAGTTCGACAGCGGGCTCTTCCCCATGGCGGGCATCCCCTGGTTCTCGGCGCCCTTTGGACGCGATGCGCTGATCGCCTCCATCCAGACGCTCATGCTCAACCCGGAGGTCGCCCGAGGAACCCTGCGCTACCTCGCGCAGCATCAGGGGGGGAAGGTCGACCCTTCGCGCGATGAGGAACCCGGCAAAATCCTGCACGAGGCGCGCTATGGCGAGCTCGCCAACCTCAAGCTGATCCCGCACACGCCTTACTACGGATCCGTCGACAGCACCCCGCTCTTCCTCGTCGCCGCGGTCGAAATGATGGACTGGCTCAACGACCAGGATCTGTTCGTCGAGCTGCTGCCGGCCATCCTGGGCGCCCTCAAGTGGGTCGACGTCTATGGCGATGCGGACCATGACGGCTTCGTCGAGTACGCCGAGCGCGCCAGCGGCGGCGTGCGCAACCAGGGTTGGAAGGACTCGCATGACTCGCTGCTCTATCCGGATGGACGCCCGGTGGAGCTGCCGGTGGCGCTCGTCGAGGTGCAGGGATACGTCTACCAGGCGAAGGTGGGGCTGAGCCGCATCCTCGAGCGCCTCGGCCAACCGGTGATGGCCGAGCGGCTGGCGCGGGAGGCGGCCGAGCTCCGGCGTCGCTTCGAGCTCGCGTTCTGGCTCGACCACGAGCAGTTCTATGCGCAAGGACTCGACCGGCAGAAGGTACAGATTCCCTCGATCACCTCGAACCCGGCGCACGGCCTGTGGGCCGGCATCATCGATCCCGAGCGCGCCGAGATTCTGCGCGACCGGCTGATGGCGCCCGATATGTTCTCCGGCTGGGGGATCCGTACACTCTCCGCCGACTCACCGCACTACAACCCGATGAGTTATCACAATGGCACGATCTGGCCTCACGACAACTCGATCGCGGTCGCCGGCCTGCGCCGCTACCGCCACGCGGAGGCGGCCGGCCGCGTGATCGAAGGCATCATGGAAGCCGGCATCCGCATGCCGGACCATCGGCTGCCGGAGTTGTTCTGCGGATTTCGGCGCGACAGCCATTACAACAACGGTCCTGCCGAGTACCTGGTGTCCTGCAATCCGCAGGCGTGGGGCGCGGGCGCGGCCTTCCACTTGATGCAGACCGCGCTCGGCATCGTGCCGGATACCACGGCCGGCCGCGTCTACCTCAACCCGATTCCGTTCGGGCAGGCGCGCAGCATCGAGATCCGCGGGATGCGGCTCGGGAATGGCAAGCTCTCGTTCAAGGTGGATTACAACGGCGGCCGGCCGCACGTCGACGTCCTCGAGAAGCCCGACGACCTGGCCGTCATCCTCGACGAACCGCCCCTCATCACCTAGCCGGCCCGTGACCACTCGGGCGCGCGTCGGGCTGCTGCATTACACCAGCCCGCCGATCATTGGTGGCGTCGAAACCATCCTGCACGAGCAGGCCGTG
>VBFR01000264.1 GCA_005889345.1 Chloroflexota bacterium | reverse complement strand
AGCGTCGGAGGCTTCGGCGCGCTCGGGTCGCGCTGGGGGCTCACCGGTTGGAATCGACTCTTCAACGCCCAGTTCGGTGGACAGATTTCCTGGCTGATTCCCGCAGCCGTCATTTTCCTCGCCGTCACGCTGCTCCTCACATGGCGGCGGCCTCGGACCGACATCGTCCGTGCCGCGTTGCTGACCTGGGGCGGCGTCCTGCTGCTGACGGGAGGGGTGTTCAGCTTCGCGCAGGGCATCATTCATCCGTACTACACCGTGGCGCTGGCACCGGCGATCGGCGCGCTGGTGGGCATGGGCACGGTCTTCCTGTGGCAGCACCGCTCCGAATGGATCGCCCGCCTCGCCCTCGCCGGCGCACTCGCCACGACGGCGGTCTGGTCCTTCATCCTGCTCGGCCGCTCCCCGGCCTTCTTCCCCGACCTGCGGCTGGGCGTCCTGGTCCTCGGCCTCCTCGGCGCCACCATGATCGTGACCCTGTCCCTGACGTCGCGCTGGACGCGCGTGTCGATCGCCGCGCTGGCGATCGGCGCGGCACTCGCGGGCCCGGCGGCGTACGCGGCGAACACGGTCGCGACACCGCACGGCGGCGCCATCCCCTCCGCCGGTCCGACCGTGACCGCGGGTACTGGAGCCGGCCCGGGATTTGGTGGTGGTCCGCCAACGGGCGGTCTCGGCGGTGCTGCTCCGGGCGGCGGATTCCGCGGCGGCCTCGGCGGCCTGGGCCAAAACGGTCCGCTGCTCGGAGACGGCGGCCGGGGCGGCGGAGGTGGCTTCCTCGACGCCAGCCGGCCCAGCGCAGATCTCGTCGCCCTCCTCGGAGCCAATGCCAGCCGTTACACCTGGGTCGCGGCGACGATCGACGCCAATAATGCCGCCGGGTATCAGCTCGCGACGGGCGACCCGGTCATGGCGATCGGTGGCTTCAACGGGACGGACCCGGCCCCGACGCTAGCGCAGTTCCAGCAATACGTGCGCGACGGAAAGATCCACTACTTCATCGCCGCCGGCGGCGGGCCTGGATCCGGCAGCACGAGCAGTAACGCCGGGCAGATCGCCGCGTGGGTGCAGCAGAACTTCGCTGCGACATCCGTCGGTGGTGTTACGGTCTATGACTTGATGACGACGATAACCTCGTAGCGGCCGCCACCACCCTGGAATCTGAGCCGGTACGTTCCGGCGGCCGGGCGCGACCAAGTGTTATACGTCCTCGCGTTCTGGTAATTGACCGGATTTACCTGCTGTTTCGGCACGGTGATGCTGGCGCCTCCGCCGAGTGACTTCACCGGGACGCCGGCGGCGTCGACCAACTCGACGAAGTCGGTATTTGGGGGGCCACCGATTGTCTCGGGCGACGCGCCATTGACGAGCGTCTGCAGATGGACGACCGTCGGAGTGAGCTCCAGCCTCTCGATCGTGACCTTCCAGGCGCCGAGGCGGAATTGGTTGGGTGCCGGTAGGGCCTGCCCCGGCTGAACGCTGACCGCGACGTTGAAGGACCAATTGCCATCGACGGAGCCGCCGGCTGGTGTCCATCGGGTCAGGTGACCGATGGTGATGCCAAGGTGTGCCAGCCCGTCCGACCCTGGGCGCGCGCCGTCGTCGAGCGCGACGTAGTAGTCGCTGCGGACGCCCGGCGAAAGGACCGGTCCGGCGGAGCTACCCGCATTGATCATTCCCTGGTCATCGCTGACGATCACGGATGGCAGGCCCAGGTCGGGTGGGTTCTCTCGGAATACAAGCACCGTTCGGGCGACGTCCGCGTAGGCCGCGATCAGCGTGATGGTCCGGCCGTTGTCGACCGAGGAAATCTGCAGCGGCGTGATCAGGTCGGCGACCGCGGTGAGGCCAGCGGCCTCGAGGTCCCAGGCGGGAATCGGGTGCGAAACGATCAGCGCCGAGGCGACGTGCACCGATGGCAGGGCGGGGGGTGCCTGCCCGGCCCCAGTATTCCGGCCGCAGCCGGCCAGAAGCAGGGATCCGCCGATCGCCAGCCCCACGATGGCGCGCTTCGCCCGGGCGGTTGCCACACCCGCAGCATACGGCCAGCCGCCGGAAATTTGGGCCCCCTTTCGTTCCATTGACAGATGGCTGACCGAAACGTTTACATCGGACTACGCCAGCAGATCCTGACCCTCGCTCCGGCGACTGTTGGCCTGGCGCCCTCCCCTCTGCATCCCCACGTTTATGGCGGTCTGATGGAGATGGGGATCGGCGACGCGGTCGCCACCCTGGTGGTCGTCGCCGACGGCACGACCAGCTTCTACTTCAGCACCGGCGGCGGCATCATCGGGGCGGGCGTGCATGAAACGGTCAAGGGCCCGAGCAAGGCCTTCCTGGCCGCGCTCGAGCGCCACATGGGCGAACTTAGCCCGGACCCGAGCGAGCAGACGCCGTCCGCCGGCATGATCCATCTGCGGGCCCTCACCTTTGACCGCGGCCGCTTGCTCGCTGCTGTTCCCGAGGCAGATCTCGCCGCGAAGCGGAATCCTCTGTGGGATGTCTTCTTCACTGGCCACGCGCTGATCGCGGCGATTCGGAAGCTGCCGAACGTCCCGAAAGCCGCTTGAGTACATAATTCGGCCATGTACGACGCGGCCGCCTGGCACGACTACTTCATCATGGTGGGCGGCGGCGCCGCCGCCCTGACCGGCCTGGTCTTCGTCGCCATGTCGCTTCACCTCGACCAGATCGCCCTGAACGCTGCCCACCGGCATCGCGCCCGCACCGTCCTCACCGGCCTGACCGCCGTGTTCATCCGTTGCGCGCTGGTCTTGATGGCCAAGCAGAG
>VBFR01000109.1 GCA_005889345.1 Chloroflexota bacterium | reverse complement strand
AAGAGACCGACGAAGGCGCCGTTCTTGACCACGAGCAACGCGTCGGCTCCCGAGGCGGTCAATCGCGAGAGGGCGTCGGCCGCACTCACGTCCGCCGCACAGGTCGGACCGATTGGCTGGAGGACCCGGCTGAGCGTCGGCATCAGGCGGCCGCCATCGCGATGGCAACGTCGCGGGCCGTCAGTGCGCCGAGCGGCATGCCGGCGGACGTGGTCACGAGCACCACCTGGCGCCCGCTTTCGCGCAGCACGCGCACCGCCTCTGCGAGCGGTAGTTCCGGGCGCACTTCCGGTAAGGGTGTGCGCGCGATGTCGGCCGCGCGCCCGCTCAACTCTGCCCGAACATAGCGCTGCAGGATGTCCAGATAGGAGACATAGCCGAGGCAGCGCTGGTCGACGATGACGGGCAGTTCATAGACCCGGTTCTGCGCCATCATCCTGGCCGCCTGGGCGAGGCTGGTGCTGGGGAAGCAGAACGCGAACTGGCCGGACATCGCTTGCTCGACCGTGCGCGCGTCCCGGAGCGCCAAGGACATCGCTCGAAATTATAGGTGGGCACCCCCCGTCATCCTCCCGGCAGCCGACTGTAACGGCGGCGTGACGGGTATGGCGGCCATGCCCCGTTATATGAGTCGGAGTTGGCCAAGAACCTCGCCGAGTCATCGCCGTCTGACCTGGACCTGCCCCGCGACCTGGGGGGCTTTCGCGCCCGGATCCATCTCCCCTACCGCAGCGGCGTCTATCGCTTCATCCGCATGCTCGGCCTGGTCACCCTCCTCGCCTCTTCGCTCGGGCTGCTGGCGGCGGTCGCCGGCTTTCCCATCAACTGGGTGAGCATGCTGCTGGCCCTGGTCGCGAGCCTGGTCCTCATCGGGTTCAGCGTCCGCCCCAGCTTGCGCAAGCCGAAGTTCTAGTCGGGCTGGAGCAAGCGCAGGACCGCCGCGGTCATGACCTCGAAGCCGATGGGCAGGCAGCGCTCATCGATCCGGAACTCGGGTGTGTGATGGACAATGGGCGGCCCCTCCGGCGCCCCACCCAGGAGGAAGAAGCAACCCGGACGTGCCTCGAGGAAATAGGCGAAGTCCTCGCCCACCATTAGCGGTTCCGACATCACGACCGCGTCGCTGCCGACGACTCCCGACGCAGCCTCTTTCACGAGCCTCGCAATCCCCGGGTCATTGATGGTCGGTGGTGTCCCCGAGTCGTGCCGGAATTCGCTGCTGCCCCGCATGGTGCCGGCGATCCCTTCCGCCACCTGGGCGATCCGCGTGAGGAGGTGTCGTCGCAGCTCCGCCTCGAACGTCCGCAGCGTGCCCTGGAGGACGACCTCGCCCGCCACGATGTTGGCCGCCGAGCCGCCATGCACGCTGCCGAGCGTGATCACCACCGGTGACACCGGCGACGTCTCGCGGCTGACCAGCGTCTGCAAGGCGGTCACAACCTGCGCGGCGATCACGACCGCATCGATGGTCAGATTGGGCTGCGCCCCGTGACCGCTTCTTCCGCGAATGATCAGGGTGAACATGTCGGCACTCGCCATCACGACACCCGGCGGCACACAGACCTGGCCGGTTGGGAGCTGCGACCACACGTGCAGACCGATGACGCGGTCGATGCCGTCGAGGACGCCGGCGTCAATCATCGGCTTGGCGCCGCCGGCCTGCTCTTCCGCCGGCTGAAAAGCAAAACGAACCATTCCCGGTAGCTCCGGCCGGCGCTCGGACAGCGAGCGGACGAGCTCCAGCGCGATCGCCATGTGGACGTCGTGCCCGCACGCGTGCATGACGCCCTTACGAGTCGATCGAAACGGCACGTCGGCGATCTCTGTCAACGGCAGGCCGTCCATGTCGGCTCGCACCAGCACCGAACGTCCCGGCCGCTGCCCACGGATCTCCGCTACGACGCCGGTCCCACCGACACCCGGCGTCAGTTTGTCGACCCCGAGCGGATCCAGCCGCTCGGCGATGTAGTGCGCCGTCTCGATTTCCTTGAAGCTCAGCTCCGGCGCCGCGTGCAGCTCGCGTCGATGCGTGATGAGGTGCTGCGTGACGGCCGCATCGGGATCACGCACCGCGGGCCGTGGCTTCGAGGCCATCGAAACCATTCTGTCAAACTGAATTCGATGCCGCGTTCGCTTGCCGAGTACCAGCGCAAACGCGATTTCAGCAAGACGCCCGAGCCGAAAGGCACCCCCGAGCCCACCGGCCAGAACCGCTTCGTCGTCCAGAAGCACTGGGCGACACGACTCCATTACGACTTCCGGCTGGAAATGGACGGCGTCCTCGTCAGCTGGGCGATCCCCAAAGGTCCAACCCTTAACCCGGCGGAAAAGCGTCTCGCCGCCCATGTCGAGGACCACCCGGTCAGTTACTACGACTTCGAGGGCACCATCCCCAAGGGCGAGTACGGCGGCGGCACGGTGATGATCTGGGACTGGGGCACCTTCGAGCTTGAGGAATCCACACCGGCGGAGTCGCTCAAACGAGGCGAGGTGAAGTTCCGTCTCAACGGCGTCCGCCTCCGCGGACGCTATGCCCTGGTTCGCACCCGGTCCGAAAAAGACTGGTTGCTGATCAAGAAGAAGGACGAGGCAGCCCAAGCCAATTTCGACATCGAGACATTCACCACCTCGGTGAAGACCGGGCGGACCAAAGAAGAAATCGAGCAGGGGAAAGACGCCGTCTGGTCGAGCCGCCGCGAGGAAGGCGAAGGCGGCTTGATCAACCTCGCCAACGCGGAAAAGGGCCCGATGCCAAAGACCCTCGACCCCATGAAGGCGCAGCTCTTCGAGAAGGCTTTCGATGACGAGCGCTGGCTGTTCGAAGTTAAGTGGGACGGGATCCGCCTGGTCACCTTCATCGACGATGGAAAGGTCCGGCTGCAAACCCGTGCCGGCCGGACGGTCGACGACGAGTACCCGCAGCTGCAGGCCATCACCAATCTGGTGAGCGCCCGCCAAGCGATTCTCGACGGCGAGATCGTCGCCCTCGACGAGGAGGGACGGCCATCCTTCCAGCTGCTACAGAACCGCGGGAGAGAAGAGCACCCGATGCAGTACGTCGTCTTCGACATCGTCTACCTGGACGGCCAGCGACTCTTCAAAGTGCCGCTCGAGGATCGCAAGCGGTTGCTGCGCAACGTCGTGCGCGATTCCGCCCTGCTCAAGTATTCGGAGCACGTCGTTGGCGAAGGCACCGCCTTCTTCAAGGCGGCCAAGGAGAAGCGGCTGGAGGGCATCGTGGCCAAGCGGCTCGACAGCCCCTACCAACCGGGGGTCCGCAGCAGCGCGTGGCTGAAGATCAAGGCGATCCTCCAGCAGGAGGTCGTTGTCGGCGGCTTCACCGCGCCACGCAACAGCCGGAAACATTTCGGCGCCCTCCTCGTGGGCGTCTACGAGGGTGACAAGTTCGTCTACACCGGCCATGTTGGCGGCGGGTTCGACGAGCGGACGCTCGCCGAGCTCTACAGGCTGATGAAGCCGCTCATCATCAAGTCGCCGCCGTTCAGCGGCCCACCACCGCATGCCAACGAGAAACCCACGTGGGTGAAACCGAAATTGGTCGTCGAGGTCAAGTTCAGTGAGTGGACGCGTGACGGCGTGATGCGCCAGCCGGTCTTCCTTGGATTGCGGGATGACGTCGAACCGGGCGAGGTGCGCCGCGAGTTACCGGTGGAGGTGAGGCGGGACGTGGTGAGCGCCGCGCCTGCCCCTGCGCGCACGGCAAAGCAGGTGCGGGTCGCTCGAAAGACATCAGCTCCAGTCACGCGCTCGAGGGTGCCGGCGTCACGCAAAGCAACGGTGTCGACGCGGCCAAAGGCGGCGACTGAGGACATTCCCGATACGCCGCTCAGCCGCGCGGCCGCCAAAATCGCGAAGCAGCTCGGGACCACGATCCGGGGGGCGACTCGGGCCGAGCTCGAAGCGCTGGATGCGATCAAGAAAGAGGGCGACTGGGAGATCGGTGGACGCACCGTGCATCTGACCAACCTGGACAAGCTGCTCTTCCCGGAGGACCGCTATTCGAAACGCGATTTGATCCGCTACTACGTCCAGGTCGCGCCCGTGATGGTTCCCCACTACAGCGAACGACCTCTCTCCATGAACCCGCACCCTGATGGCATTCATGGCAAGAGCTACTGGGTGAAGGACAAGCCCGACTACGCGCCCGACTGGATCCCCACCTTTCGCTACCAGGATCAGAAAAGCCTCAAGGACTGGATCCTCATCGAGGAGGTGGCGACCCTGGCCTGGCTCGCGAACCACGCGGTGATCGACATGCATCCGTGGTACTCGCGGAGGGACAAACCGGAGTATCCCGATTGGTCCGTGGTAGACCTCGACCCGGCCGAGGGCGCGACCTTCAAGGACGTGATCGCGGTGGCGAAAGTGGTAAAGAGCGCGCTGGACCATCTGAAACTGAAGGCGGTGTTGAAAACGACGGGCCAGAGCGGGCTGCACGTCTATATCCCGATCGAGCGGCGTTACACCCTGGACGAAAGCCGTGGCTTCGTTGCCAGGCTGGCTCACATGATCGCCGAGTTGATGCCCGACAAGGTCACCGAGGTCTGGGAGGTCAAGCGCCGCACCGGAAAGATCCGCATCGACTACACGCAGAACGTCATCAACAAGACGTTGGCCGGCCCCTACTCGGTCCGGCCCGCGCTGCACGCACCCGTTTCGACGCCAATCGCGTGGAAGGAACTCGATGATCCGCAACTGCGACCCGACCGCTGGACGATCAAGACCCTCGGCGACCGCCTGCTCGAGGCCGGCGATCTCTTTCACGACGCGTTGGTCGTACGCCAACGGCTGCCAGCCATCTGATCCGTGGCCGACGATCCCAAGGTCCCTTCGGAAATCCCTGCGATTCAAGAATATGTCGACGCCTGGATCAAGCGACGCGGCGATTATTGGTCACCGCTGTCGCAGTACGCGCGCTTGGCGGAGGAGGTCGGCGAGCTCGGTCGCGAGCTGAATTTTCAGTTCGGCGACAAGCCACGCGCGGCCAAGGACGCGGCCGGCTCGATCGCCGATGAGCTCGGTGATGTGCTCTTCATCGTCATCCTGCTGGCCAATTACCTAGGCATCGACCTCGCCTCGGCGCTGACGGCGACGCTGAAAAAGTACGAGGGCAGGGCGCAGAGCTGATGTCCTGCACTGCTTATCCACAGGATTTATGCACTGGCTGTTAGCTCCTGGTGGAAAAAGTCCCGCAACAAATGTTCCGTCTGGACGGGTCTACCGGCTGGTCGTATTCTCATGTCCCGCTCGATCGGAGTTCGAGTTCCTTGAGGAGAGGGGTCGAGTCAAGGAGTGCGGCGGCAAGAGAAGGGTTCCATGTCAATCGTTTGCGGTTTTATTGGCTTGACAGCTGTTTAAGGCCGGGCATAGAATGCGGCAAACCTATATGTTGTGCTGGATCGGATCGTCAAACCCCACATTTAGGGGGAGGTAGCGGACCAAGGCTCACGCGTGAAAGGGGAACTACCGGCGGCGGCAGACGCCGGACGGCGCGCAGTGTGCCGGCGCTCGATTGTGAGCTAGGGAGAGAACCATGCTCAGGAACACTCTCAGGATGATCAACCAGCAGGACCAATGGTTTAATCAGTTACGCCGCGAAGAGTCGGCACGCCGCACGCTTCGGTACTCGCTCTACCAGGCGCTCGAACAGGTGGAACGTTTGCTCGAGAGCGACATGATGGAAGTCCCGCTCGAAATGCAAGCCCGCCTCCGACAGATCGTCGAAGCCGTCGATCCCCAACTCGCCTACCGCATGGACCAATCAGGCCCGAGCGCGCTCGACATTCAAGACATCATCTTCGAGGCGCAAGACCGCCTCATCAAGCAGGTCCGCACCTGACGATCTTTTAACGTCGAACGCCTCGCCTCCTGCAGTGGCGCCCGGGAGCAATCCCGGGTGTCATTGCGTCTGGGGGTAGTCTGGCGTTATGCGCGACATCAAGACCCGCAAGGCCGATGTCCTCGCCGCGCTCGAACGGCAAGGGGATCTCTGGCTGTCGACCGCTGACCCGGCCGGACGGCCCCACCTCATCCCGGTATCAGCCTGGTGGGACGGCACCCACCTGGTCATCGCCACGACGGGCGCCAGCCGGACGGCCCAAAACATGAAAACGAACCGCCCCGTGCGGGTGGCGGGTGGATCGCCGTCGGACGCCATCATGATCGATGCCGACGTCGTCGAACGCTCCGCGGTGGAAGAGTCGCCCGAACTGGCGGGGGGCTTTTCCGGTGCCGTCGGCTGGGATCCTCGCGAGGTCGGTCGTGGCTGGTTTTTCTTCCGCCTGCGCCCGACACGGATCCAGGCCTACCGGGGATACGACGAACTCGAGGGCCGCGATGTCATGCGCGCCGCCAGCTGGCTCGCATGAGCGACACAATCGAGGTCTGGGACCTCTGGCTCCCGGGGCCGGGTGCGACCGGGCTACCGTTTGCCCGAAGCCGCATCAGCGGCGCGGATGCCGGCGACCGCGTGCTGGTTCACGCCGCGCCGGCAAAATTGGAGGTCACCGTCCGCGACGCCAGTGGCACGGTGGTGGCGACCGGCGACGGGCTCGAGCGCCACCAGCCCGGGCCGATGAGCTTCCTGGTGCGGCGCGGCGCCACCATCACGCTCGAAGACGGCTGGCCGACCGAGGAGGACATCGGACGGGTGGTGCTGCTTCCAGGTGGGGAAGCGGGAATCCTCAAGAGCTGGTGGAACGCCGACGACCGCAAGGAATGGCGCTGGCAGGTCGAGTTCTACAACCAGAATCGCGGCTGAGGCCGCTGACCCTTTAGGCCTGGACGAAATAGGACCGGCACGCCAGGTCGATCAGGTCTGGCTCGAGCCGCGAGGGGCGGCCTAGAAAGTACGCCACCTCGTCGAGCTGGTTGAGGATGTCGCGCGGCTGGCAGCCTCGCAGCGGCCGCTTGAATGGCTTGTAATAGCGGTCGAGCACGTACTGGTAACCCACCTCGTTGAAGACGATCTCGAACTCCTTGCACGCCCGCTCGAAGATCTGCCGGAATTCGATGGGCGTCGGATCAGGCACGTGGATCTTGTAGCGCACACGCCGGAGAAACGCCTCGTCGACCAGTGATCCCGGCTCGAGGTTGGTGCTGAAGACGACCATCGCTTCGAAGGGCGCGCCGACCGCCATGCCGGCACCCGCCAGCGTGAGATAGTCGATCCGCCGCTCCAGGGCCACGATCAGGCGGTTGAGCAGGGCGCGTGGCGAGGAGTCCTGGCGCCCGAAGTCATCGAGCAGAAAGATGCCCCCATTGGCTTTGAGGTGGATGGGCGCCTCGTAATAGCGCATCAGCGGGTCGAACGAGGGTGACAGCTGCGCCGTCGTCAGCTCGCCACCGGCCTTGACGAAGGGTCGCTTCACCATCACCCAGCGGGGGTCGAAGTTCACCGGCATTTGCCGCTGGACGCGCTGGTGATGGAGCGGATCGTAAAGGCGCATCACCTGGCCCTCGATATCGATCGCATACGGGATGAAGATCGGCTCACCCAGCAGTTCGGCGCACGCCTCCGCGATGGTGGTCTTGCCGTTGCCGGGCGCGCCGTAGAGAAAGAGCGGCGCGCGGGCGTTGACCGGAGGACCGAGCTGGACCAGCAGATCGGGGCTGAGGGTGAGGTGCTGCAGTGCTCGCGTCAACCAGGCGGCGGTGACGTCCGCCTGGCTGACCTGGGCGCGGACCGAGATGTCGTACTGGGCAAAGGGGACAGGCGCCGGCCCGACATAGTGGTCGCGGGCCAGCACGTCGCGGGCGCGAAGGCGCCCCGGGTCGGTGACCAGGTAGCCGAGGGTTTCGCCGAAGTCGTGGCTCTGGGAGGGGCCGGCCATGCGCCCGATCGTCTGCACCCAGCCCTGCTCCACGAGGCTCTGGATCGCCGGGGTCACGGTCTGATAGGGCAAGCAGAGGGCTGCCGCCCAGTCCTTGGCCGACATCGGCGACTTGAAATAGATGTGCTTCAGGAGGAGGTCGGCCAGACGCGCCACTGGGAGTCCAGAATCCTCGGTCCGCGCCGGGGCGATCGGGAAGAATTCCGGGGCGGTGGCTTGAGGCGGTGGCTGAATGGCCATTAGGCAGGTAGACCGCCAGCTTGGTGCGGCCCTCCAGAGCAACCTGTCGCCGCTCGACTTTCTTGCGAGATCGAACTCAGGCGGAAAGGGCTGGTCGGGGTCCGAAATAGCGCTCCACGGTCAGCCCGTGGTGTTCCAGCTCGGCCCGCGCCAGGGGCTCGAACCGCCGCAGATACCAGTCCTCGGCCGGGTTGTGGGAGTAGGCCAACAGCTGGTTGTAGGGCAAGGTGTAGATGGCCCGCCCGGCCAGAATCTCGAGCATCTGGGGGGCCAGCTCCGGCTGCGCGAGGGCCCGCCGCAAAGTCACGTGGATGCCGCGCATGTCGGCAATCAGTCGCAGGCGCCGTGGCAGGAAGATGGCCACGGCGAAGACCAGGGGGACGCTGGTGACGATGATCGCCAGGATGAGGGCCAGCAGGTGGATCCCGCGCGAGCCCGCCTGCCCGGCAGAGATGAGCGAGTCGCCGGAGTGGGTCTTGAGCGCCGCAGCGGTCCGGTGGAGGAAGTCGGAGAGATAGGGCACGCTGTTCGGGATCCCCTGCTCGAAGGACAGGATCCAGCTATCGAATGTCTTGCCCGCGTTGATCACGCCCTGCGCGAGCGCGTCGAGTTGGAGGACGAGGTTGTTGACCCACAGACCCGCCCGAACACACAGGTAGATCCAGGCCACCATGAGGAGGTCGGCAAGCATCCAGGCGAAGCGGCGACCGTAGACATCGGGGTACAGGCGCATGAAGATCCCCCTTGAGGTACTGGAAGAAGAACGTCAGATACGCCGCGAGTCTAGCGGGGTTTTCGGGGCAAACTCCGCCGCTCCATCACCGCGCGTGCCCGGTGATGCAGGAGCCACGCCCAGCCAAGTGCGCTGAAGCCCAGGGTGACGGCGGCCACCGGCAGGAGAGGCAGGTCGAACCACCCCCAGGCAATCGTGGTCACGGCAAGGCTGACGAAGGCGATGAGGAAGATGGCTTCGGCCCATAGCCGGGCGGGTGGGGCGACCGCGTCGAAAAGGTCAGCACTCCACGCGTCGCGGGAAACCGAGCGTGTCCAGGATCTCGCGTGCCGATGCACGCCAAGCGCTCCAAGAAAGAAGACCGACCCTGCAAGCACGGTGAACACGGTGGCGAGACTCGCCATGCCGATTTGCCTGCCCGGTTCATTGTCCGTGGGCAAATCGTCGCCGCCAGGAACATGGATCAGCACTACGCGGCCCTTCCAGAACCTGACTGAAACGGGCTCACCGGCTGTCAGGCGGTTGAAGACATCGCGGTGGGCGACCTGGGGACGCTGGCGACCGTACTGGTCGGTCAGATCGACAACCCAGTTACTGTTTCCACGGGGACGGGTGTAGATCTGCGTCCCGGTGACCACGGCGCTGACCTCAGTCCAGCAACCTGATCCATTCGGAACCGCTTCCTTACAGGCGCCGGCGGCGCCGTACTCGAAGGCGTCCGCTACCGAGGAGGGGAGCCAGGTGAGAGAAATCACCAGCCCGAGCGGGACTAGGACGGACCCGAGCACGAGCCCGGTAATCGGTCTCACGCTGAGCGGAGGCTACACAGCCTCCAGGTACTCGATGACCTGGCGGGTTAGCTGGGTCGGCGTCGAGGCGCCCGAGGTGACGCCGACGCGCGTCTTCCCCTTGAGCCACTCCGTCTTGATGTCGCTGGCGGTATCCACCAGGTAGGCCGGCTTGTGCGCCAACTCCTTGACGACCTGC
>VBFR01000108.1 GCA_005889345.1 Chloroflexota bacterium | reverse complement strand
ATCCTGCACCAGATGCACCTTCTCCGGCGCCTCACCGATGACGCCTTCTGGCTCCGGATGGCCGCGCCGCCCGATGTAGACCACGTCGTAGCCGCGCTCCACCAGGTCTTTGACGAGATCGTGGGTGACGACGACATCGGAGCAGGTCGCGTCGACCATGTTGAGACCGCGCGCGGCGGCCTTGGCCTTGACCGCCGGCGAGACGCCGTGCGCAGTGAAGATCACG
>VBFR01000107.1 GCA_005889345.1 Chloroflexota bacterium | reverse complement strand
ACCATGACGTCCATGACGGCAGTGGTGAAAGCCGCTGCCGGTCCGGGCGCCGAGATCGACCAGGTCGACGTCCCGGAGCCGAAGGGCGCGGACGTCCTGATCGAGGTCGCCGCCTCCTCCATCTGCGGGACCGACGTCCACATCTTCGACTGGAATGAGTGGGCCCAGCGTCACATCCATCCTCCGCGGGTGTTCGGTCACGAGATGTCGGGGCGGATCGTCGCCACCGGACCGGAGGTCAAAGACCTCGCACCCGGGACGTTTGTCGCGGCCGAGACCCATGTCGTCGACCACACCTGCCGCCAGTGCCGGCGTGGCCTTTACCACCTCTGCGAGAACACACGTGTGCTGGGCGTCGATCGGGACGGGTCCTTCGCCCGCTACGTGCTGCTGCCCGCGGAGAACTGCTGGCGGAACGCCCCAGGGCTGAGCCCGGAGGTCGCCGCCCTGCAGGAGCCGTTCGGGAATGCGGTCCACGCCGCTACGGCCGGTCCGCTCAAGGACAACGCGGTCGCGATCTTCGGGCTGGGTCCCATCGGTCTCTGCGCGGTCGGCATCGCGCGGGCCGAGGGTGCGGCGGCGGTCTACGGCGTCGAGCCCAACCCCTACCGCCGCGAGTTGGCTGAGCAGATGGGTGCGACGGCGGTCCTTGCGCCCTCGGCGTCGACGGTTGAGGACATCCGCAAGCTCAATGGTGGGGTCGGCGTGGACGTCGTCCTGGAAATGTCGGGCCACCCGGTCGCTATCGAGCAGGGGCTTCAGGTGCTCCATCGTGGTGGGTGGATGAGCCTGCTCGGCATCGGTGACCGGCCTGTCACGCTCGATCTCAACGACCTGGTGGTCACCAAGGGGATCACGATCTACGGCATCTTCGGCCGGCGCATCTGGGACACGTGGGAGCGCACCTCGAGCTATCTCAGCACCGGCAAGGTCGACGTCTCGCCGCTCATCACCCACCGCTTCCCGCTCGACGACTTCCAGGAGGCGATGGCCCAGATGAAGAGCGGCCGATCGGGGAAAGTCGTGCTGCTGCCCAACGGCGGCTAGGAGGATCAGATGATCACAGAAAAGAAAACGCAGTTCCTTCTCGACGAACTGGAACAGATGCGGCAGCAGGGGCTCTTCCGGCCACTGCGGGTGCTGGGCTCGGCTCAGGACACCGAGGTCGTGGTCGACGGCAAGCACGTGCTCAACCTCTCATCCAACAACTACCTCGGGCTGACGACCCACCCGCGCCTGAAGCAGGCGATGATCGAGGCGACCGAGCAGTGGGGCGCCGGCTCCGGCGCCGTCCGCACCATCGCCGGTACGATGACCGTCCACGAGGACCTCGAGCGCCGCCTCGCCGAGTTCAAACACACGGAGGCCTCGCTGGTCTTTCAATCGGGCTTCACCGCCAACCTCGGCGTCCTCCAGTCATTAGTGCGCGAGGGCGACGTCATCATCAGCGACGAGCTGAACCACGCCTCGATCATCGACGGCATCCGGCTCTCCAAGGCGGAGCGGTCGATCTTCAAGCATCGCGACATGGATGACCTCGAGCGCCACCTGGAGAAGCACCGCGACAAGCGGGTCAAGTTGGTGGTGACCGACGGGGTCTTCAGCATGGACGGTGACATCGCGCCACTGGCGGCGATCGTCGAGCGGGCCGAGCGCTTCCAGGCGCTGGTGATGGTCGACGACGCGCACGCCAGCGGCGTGCTGGGGGCGAATGGACGCGGCTCCGTCAACCACTTCGGCCTCGATGGGCGGGTCGACCTCCAGATCGGGACGCTCTCCAAGGCGATGGGCGTGCTGGGCGGGTACGTCGCCGGCGCGCAAGCGGTGCGGGACTTCCTCATCCACCGAGCTCGGCCGTTCCTCTTCAGCACCTCCCATCCACCGGGCGTGGCGGCCGCCTGCATCGCGGCGATCGATGTGCTCAAGGCCGAGCCAGAGCGCATCGAGCGGTTGTGGAAGAACACCGCTCACTTCAAGGACGGTCTCAAACGGATCGGTTTTGAAACCGGCGCCAGCGAGACGCCGATCACGCCGGTCATCGTCGGCAAGGGCTCGGTCGCCATGGAATTCTCCGACCGTCTCTTCAAGCTGGGCGTCTTTGCTCAGGGCATCGGCTATCCGACGGTCCCCGAGGGGCGGGCGCGGATCCGCACCATCGTGACCAGTGTCCACACCGAACAGCAGCTCGACCGAGCGCTGGAAGCCTTCGCCAAGGCCGGCAAGGAACTTGGCGTTGTCGCGTAACCTTCACCACGCAAGGTACATATATGAATAGGTCAGCCGCGTGACCGAGCGTTCGGCGGCGGAGCTGCAAGACGAGGCGCGCTTGATCGAAGCCGCCAAGCGGGACCGCAAGGCGTTTGCCGCCCTCTACGACCGCTACTTCGATCAGATCTACTCGTACTGCTACTACCACTCCGGCCGGCGCGAGGAGGCGGAAGACCTGGCGAGCGAGACGTTCCAGCGAGCGCTGGAAGGCCTCGACAATTTCGAATGGCGAGGTATCCCGTATTCCGCATGGCTCTACAAAGTCGCATCGAACCTCATGTCAAAACGGCGGCGCCGGCCGCCCTGGATCGAGCTGCCCGACCCGATCGCGGGGAGTGGCGAGAACGATCCCGAGCGGCTCTGGCTGCGCCGGGAGCAGGGCGATGAGTTGCACAAGGCCGTCCGCAAGCTGCCCCTGGATCAGCGCGAGGCCGTCCTGCTCAAGTTCGAAGGCCGGCTCCGCAACAAGGAGATCGGTCTGATCATGGCCCGCAGCGAGGGTGCCGTGAAACTGTTGCTCTTCCGTGCCGTGCACGGTCTGCGCCGTCGCCTGAGCGAGCAGGAGAAGGCGCGATGAATCCACGGCCTGAGGATGTCGATGCCCTCGCCCGCGCCATCGACCGGGTGGTCTTCGCCGAGATCGGTGGTCCGCGCCGGCCCGAGACGCAATCGGCGTCGCTGGCGCTCATCTCCTACCTCAATGACAGCTTCCCGCGCGTGGCAGTTGCGACCGGCCGCCGCGAGCGGTTGCAGCGGCGGCTGATCCGCGCGCTGCGCATTCCCGGCAGCCCCACCTCCCCCGGCTGGCTGCGGCTCGAGGCGGAGATGAACCGGCGCCTGGGGAATCTCGATCCCCGCTGGACGCCCGTCGTGGGCGGCGCTGCCCTGGTGATCCTCGGCGTGGTCGGCTTCGCGTTCTGGCGCCAGCGTGGTTCGGTGAAGCCGGCGATCGCCTCGGTTCGCTAAAGCCCGAAACCTGGGACCGCCTCCGCCGTTACATTCACAACCAATGCACGGCTGGACGGCTCGCGCCAGGCAGGTCGGTACCCTGCTGCTCCTCCTTCTGATTCCAGCCGTTCTGGCTGGTACCGGACTGCGGCCGGCGGCGCCGCTGGCGGCCGCGGCGGTCATGCCGGACGACGCCCCTGACGACCTGGTTGAGCCGAATGGCCTGATCGGATCGCGGTTAAAGGCGGCACCGGCGCAAGGCCCGCAACTCATCGTCGCCGAGCTGTCCCCCAGGAAGGCGCCGGTCCCCTCGGGGCCGGTGACCTATGTCCCCATCCTCTACTACCACTACATCCGCATCAATCCCAATCCACGCGACCGGCTCGGCTTCAGCCTGTCGACGCCGCCGGCGATGTTCAGCGCCCAGATGCAGTACCTCGCGGACCACGGGTTCCATGTCATCTCGCTGCACCAGGCGGTGGTGGCGGTCAAGAACCACACCGGCCTTCCGTCCCGTCCGATCGTGCTGACGTTTGATGATGGCTATACGGACTTCTTCACCGCGGCGATCCCGATCCTGCAGAGCCATGGCTTCACCGCCACGAGCTTCGTGATCAGCGGCCGTATGGGATGGGCAGGATTCATGACGCCGAGCCAGGTGGTGGCGGCCGACGGGATGGGCTTCACGATCGGCGCCCACACCGTCGACCACGTGGCGCTCGCGGCGCAGACACCAGCGCGCGCCACCTGGGAGATGAAACAGAGCAAGCTCGCGCTGGAGCAGCTGCTCGGGCACCCCGTCGTCGATTTCGCCTACCCCTATGGGAGTTTCAACCAGTACGACATGGCCCAGGCGAAGAGTCTTGGTTTCGAGACTGCCTGCTCGACGATGTACGGCACGGCACATTCCGCCGGCCAGCTGTATGAACTGTCGCGGATGCGAATCGGCGGCGGTCTGCCACTCACCTATTTCGCTGGTGTGGTGGGCGGTCCGGCACCGACGGCGGCGGAGATGCGCTCGCTGTGAGTCAAGACGAGGAGCTCACACCCAAGGAGGCGGCCCGTCTGCGGGCGCGCGAACGCAAAGCGAGGCCGCCAAAGATGGTGGTCGACAATGCCGGGGTCAAGCGCATCCAACTGGCACTCCGCGATCGCTCGACGAGCAAGAAGGTAAAGAAGCCCAAGCAGTAGAGTTAGATCGTGACGCCCATTCGCAAGGCCGTTTTTCCTGCCGCCGGACTCGGCACGCGCTTCTTGCCCGCGACCAAGGCGCAGCCCAAAGAGATGCTGCCCATCGTCGACAAGCCGATCATCCAGTACGGCGTCGAGGAAGCGGTCGCTGCGGGCATCGACCAGATCATCGTCGTCACCGGCCGGGACAAGCGCGCCATCGTCGACCACTTCGACATCTCCTTCGAGCTCGAGCACTACTTGAAGGATCGCGGCAAGACGCGCGAACTGCAGGTGGTTCGCAAAATCTCAGACATGGTCGACATCACTTACATCCATCAGAAAGAGCCGCTGGGCCTCGGACACGCGGTGCTGATGGCGAAGGACGTCGTGGGCAATGAGCCGTTCGCCGTTTTCCTCGCCGACGACATCATCCGCGCGCAGACCCCGGCGATCAAACAGATGATCGACGTCTACGCCCAGCAGCAGGTCTCTGTGCTGGCGCTGCAGCGGGTCGCGGACGACCAGGTCTCGCGCTACGGCATCGTCAAGGTCGCCCGCAGCGACGGCCGGATCCACGAAGTCGTCGACATGGTGGAGAAGCCCGAGCCCACAAAGGCGCCCTCGAACCTCGCCATCCTCGGCCGCTACGTGCTCAAGCCGTCCATCTTCGGCATCCTGGAGACCACCCACGAGGGTGTCGGCGGCGAGATTCAGCTCACGGATGCGCTGCGTGCGATGGCCCAGCACGAGAAGATGCTGGGGCTCGAATTCGAGGGCACCTACCACGACGTCGGCACGGTCAGCGGCTTCCTGAAGACCTCGATCGCCTTTGCCCTGGAGCGTCCCGGCCTGCGGGACGAGCTGATGCGCTACCTGGAGACCCTCGACGGGCTGAAACCCCCCTCCTAGGCTAGGAGAACGGGCGCGAGCGGGCCTATAATGAGGGGTCTGTTGAAAGGCTTTAGCTACGGTTTTGGGTCCAGAGATGGCAGTTTCAGGGAGACGCAGATCCGACGAGGACCGGGTCGTTCGGTATTTGAATACCGAGGGCGACTTCGAGGTCGAGGTGTCGCACACACTGAACAAGTGGTGCGTCACCGTCTTTCAGCTGCCCTCGAAACAGGTCGTGGCCCAGGACTTTTTCCCCGAGCGGTGGAAGGCGCTGGCGCGGGCGCAGGACTTCGTGCGCATTCTTAACACGCGCAACAAACCCCAACCGGAGACGGACGAAGAGCCCTGATCCGTAACTCGTCGCGGGCCTTCTGGCTCCATGAATGGGGTGCGCTTGCCTTCGTGGTGACGGTCATCCTTGGCCTGTTCGTGGTGCCGGCCGCGCTGCTCCTCGAGGGCGGCAACAAGGCCGCGTCACCCACGAACCTGACGTTGCTGGCGCCCACCCCGGCGCCCAGCTTCTGCGTTGCGGCCGCGACACCGACGCCGTCCGGCTCGGCGACCGCGAAGCCCAGCCCGACCTCGACCCCGACTCCGACACCATCGGCGTCCGCCAGCCCATCGGGGACCGCGATCGCCAACGCCTCGGCGACGCCCTGCCCATCCCCCACGGCGACGACCTCACCGTCGCCGAGCGCCACAGCGAAACCTTCGACCTCGCCCTAGGCACGGGCGTAACCTCGCGCGGGGCGGCCTCGTTCAGTCCTCGGTGAAGCCGCTGGGCGTCGTCCTTTGCGCCGTCGTTCTGGCCGGGTGCGCTACGGCCGCTGCTCCCACAACCCCGGTCAGCCCATCGGCTACACGCGCCGCTCTCACAACCCCGGTCAGCCCATCGGCTACACGCGTCGCTCCCGCAATCCCAGTCAGCCCATCGGCTCCGCCGACTCCCTTCGTCAATGCGATCCTCACGGTCACACCGGGCCGGGCACCGGTCGGCGCGACCGTGATCCTCGACGGAACCGGGTGCCAGAACCCGGGCCAGCCCACCTACCTCGTCTTCGAAGGCGAAGGCGGCGCCGAAACCGGTACGGTCGGTGCGGTCGATATTCCGAACGTGCCGACCGACACTAGCGGCCACTTCCATATTTCATTTACGATCCCGGCCCAGCTCCACTCGCTGCAAGGCCGCGGTGGCGGGCTGGTACGGCCGGGGACCTACGACTTTACGAGCAAGCCGGTAGCGTGCCTCATCCAATTCACCGTGACGGCCTCCTGATCGCGCCGGGTGGCCGGCTACCCGTCGCGAGCTGAGTCGCCGAGGACGATCGAGCCGTTGCGTGGCACGATCTGCGCGCGGTGCAGTTCGAGCTCGGCCATGACGCGGCTGTTGTCGAGAACGGCCAGCACGATGTTGTCGCGGAGCGCGAGCTCGCCAATCCGCACGCAGTCCTTTAGGAAGGGGAAGACGAGCGGCCGCACCAGGTTGACGATGTAGCGCGACTCCGAGTCCACGTCATCCGGGGCATCCGTGAGGCTCTCATCGCGGAAGGCGAGGATGAAGAGCTCGTCGTTGAGGGGAATCAGGTCGGTCCAGCTGTAGGCCTCACCCGGGGCGTCGGGAATCAGGGTCCGCTTCTGACGGAAGAGCTCCAATCGGGATTGCAGGCGGCGCATCGGACCGGGAGGGCCTTCGATGAAGAAGGGGACATCCTTGAGCGGGGCCTGGGCGGGCTGGGCGGGATAGCGGGTGGAGAAGCCGATGTCGGTCCTGCCCACGAAGGGGGCTGGCACCTTGATCACGAGCTCCTGAAGCATTCCCGCGAGTCTCCTTCTGCTCTTGATTATATCGGCGTTATCAGATTCAACGTAAATTCGCGACGGCTCTTGCTGCTTTTTGCCGGCAAAAGGCCAGTACGCCCTCGGGATTCCGGGTATTGAGGACCTTCTCAGGCGTCAGGCCGGCCCTGCGTCCGATGGCCAACCCGTAGCGGACGTAGTCGTACTCGGCGGGGTAATGGGCGTCGTTGTCGATCGCCAGCAGGGCGCCGGCCTCCTGGGCTTTACGGGCCCAGGTGTCGTTGAGATCGAGGCGAAACGGGCTGTTGTTGATTTCCAGGGCCGTGCCGGTCTTGACGGCTTCCGCGATCACCGCCTCCACGTCGAGGCTGGTCTCCCCGCGGCGATCGAGACGTCGGGAGGTCGGGTGGGCGTAGACGTCCACGTGCGGCGATCGTAGCGCGCTCAGGACCCGCTGTGTGATGACATCTTTGGGCTGGTCCTGCGCCACGTGGACCGAAGCGACGACCAGGTCGAGGGAGGCCAGCGTTGCCTCGGGAAGGTCGAGGCTACCGTCCGGCAGGATGTCGACCTCGGCGCCGTTCAGGACCCGTGCCAGACCCGGTCGGGCATTGACGGCCGCGATCTCGGCGGCGCGCGCCCGAAAGCGCTCGGGCGTCAGTCCCTGGGCGATCTGTAGCGACTGGGTGTGGTCGGTCAGGACGATGTAGTCATAGCCGCGCTCCTTGGCGGCACGGGCCATCTCCGCGATCTCGTTACGCCCGTCGCTCCAGTTGCTGTGCGTGTGCAGATCGCCGCGCAGGTCCGCCTTCTGCACCAGCCTTGGCAGCGCGCCGCTCGCGGCTTGCTCGATCTCGCCGCGTCCCTCGCGGAGCTCGGGTGGGATCCAGGCGCAGCCAAGGGCGGCATAGACGTCCTCTTCGGTCGCGCCCGCAATGGCTTTGCCCATCCGCTCGGCGCGGGCGCGCAGCTGGAGGTTGTGGGCCTGCGACCCGGTGAAGGTCAGCCAGGCCGCACCGAAACTGTCCGGCTTCACCGCCCGCAGGTCGACCTGCATGCCGGAGCGGACCCTGACGGTGGTCGTGGTGCCGTCCTGGGCGATCACCTCGTTCACCTGCGGCAGGCGGCCGAACTCGCCACGCAATGCGTCCGGGTCGTCGGCGGCGACGAGCAGATCGAGGTCGCCCACCGTTTCGCACGCGCGCCGCGCACTGCCGGCCATTTCCGCCCGCGCCACGCCCTTCAGGGCGCGTAGCGTCGTCAGCAGCGAGTCGGCCAGGATCCAGGCTTCGGGGAAATAGATGCGGCCCTCGGTCCGCTTCAGCATCGCGATGCCCTTGAGGATGTTCTCCTCGGTCTTCGCCTTGATGCCGCGCACCGAGAGCAGCCGGTGGGTGCGGGCGGCGTCTTCCAGCGCGTCGAGGCTGAGAATGCCCAGCGCGTCATAGATGTCTTTAGCGGTGCGCGGCCCCAGGCCCGGAACCCGGGTGATCTCCAGCAGGGCCGGTGGCACCTCGGCCTCGAGGCGGGTGAGGAACTCCAGCTGACCGGTCGTGACGTACTCGACGATCTTCTTCTCGATCGCCTCGCCGATGCCGGGAACGTCCTTGAGCCGGCCTTCTTTGATCATGTCCTCGACCTCGGTGGTGAGGTTGTCCAGCTGGCGGACCGCTTCCCGGTAGGCGCGGATCTTGAAGAAGTTCTCGCCCCGGATCTCGAGCAGGTCGGCAACCCGGTTGAGCATCGCCGCGACGTCGGCATTCCGCACGTCAGTAACCTAGCAGGCGATGTTGCTCGAGGGCGTAAGGGTTCTCGATCTCTCCCGGCTTCTGCCCGGCGGCTACTGCACCCAGCTGCTGCAGGCGCAGGGCGCCCAGGTCACGAAGATCGAGCCACCCGCGGGCGACCCCATCCGTGCCCTCCCCGGTGGCAACGCCTATTTCGATGCGCTGCACCGGGGCAAGCAGCTGCTCACGCTCGATCTGCGGACCGAAATCGGTCGCGACGCGCTCCGAAAGCGCGTTCTTGAAGCCGACGTACTGGTGGAGGGTTTCCGTCCCGGGGTGATGGAGCGGATGGAGCTCGGCTATGCCGCCCTGGCAGATCTCAATCCGGCGCTCGTCTACTGCGCGATCACCGGCTACGGGTCGGGCGGACCAATGGCCGGCCGCGCTGGCCACGACCTCAACTACCTGGCGCGCAGCGGGGCGCTGTCGCTGATGCCGCTGCGCGAAGGCGTCCCTACAATCCCCGGCCTTCAGGTGGCCGATATGGCCGGCGGGCTTCAGGCCGCGTTCTTGATCACGGCTGCCCTCGTCGCACGGGCGCGAACCGGACGCGGCGCCCGGGTGGAGGTCTCGATGACCGAGCTCATGCGGACGTGGACAGCCTTACCCCGGGCGGCTCGACGAGCCGGCCTTCCCGGACTCCCACTCACCGGCGAAGTGCCTTGTTATCACGTCTACGCGGTAGCGGACGGGTTCCTGACGGTCGCCGCGCTCGAGCCCGATTTCTGGGCGGCCTTCTGCCACGCGATCGATCGAGAGGAGCTGAAAGACCGCCAGTTCGATCCGGCGGCGATCGAGCCGGTCCAGGCGACGCTGCGCCCGGCTACGCGAGCTGAATGGGCGGCGCGCTTCGGCGATCAGGATGTCTGCGCGGAGCCCGCTCTGCCGCTCGAGGCGCCAGAAGCGGACTGAGGCGGCAGCGCCGCCGCCTCAGTCGCGGCTTTCAGCTGCCGGCGTTTGTGATCGTGCCGAACAACCCGTCCTGTTCGCCGTTGATCCCGGCGGTGAAGTAGACGGCGTTCGGGTCACCGCCGAAGGGCGGGCCACCACCGTTGCCAACACGGAGAGCCCACAGGCCGTCGATCGTGATGGGATTACCGGTCGCCACGTTACTGAGCTCGCCCCTGAAATTCCCTTTGTCCAGGGTATAGGCGTTGATGTGCCCGTCACCAAAGTTTCCGACCAGCAGGTCACCGGCCAGCCGTCCGAAACTTGCCGGCGCGATCGCCAGGCCCCAGGGCGAGTTGAGCCGGCCATGCGAGACAAGTCGAGCCAGCAAATGGCCGTGCATGTCGAAGGCGTCGACGAAGCCATGGCCGCGCCCCGCCACATCGTCGTGCCTGTCCGCATTCTGCTTGGCGAACGTCACGTAGAGGACGCCGCCGAGCGTCTGGACGTTGAAGGGCGCATAGCCATCGGCGACTTTGGGGTCGGTGAACGAAGCGCCCTGGCTGAAGTCGGGATTGAACACGTCCACTGTGCCGAAGCGGAAATTGGCGGCGTACAGATGGTCGGTGACACCGTCAAAGCCGATCGCCAGGCCTTTGTACACGGCGCCAGGCGGGGGCGTTGAGCGATCGACCTCGGTCGTCGCCGCGGGGCCGCCTTTCCAGCCGGCGATCGTGCCATCCTCCGTCGCGAACAGGAAGCGGTCACCACGGAACTCGGTGCCGTTGCCGTTGAAAACCGTCCCGGTGGGGCTGCCGGTCGCGCCAGCAGCGCTCCCGGGCGCTGGCGGGATGATGACGGTCAACGGCACCTTTGAGCCGTCGCCCCGGTAGAGCGTGGTGACGCCGGTGCCGTTCCGTAAATCTCGCCGCCCCGGGGATGTTCGAAACCAGGTTCGTCTGTGTGAACGCGTTCTTATCGGATCCGGCCTGGGCGCCAGTGGCCGGCAGGGCGATACCGACCGCCGAGGCGACCGTGAGCCCAACCGTCAATAGTCTTCGTGCGTGCATGCGCGATCCTCCTTGCGAGTCCCCGTTTAGTGGGTGGTAATAGCCTCTTTAGACTGTTACGGAAACGGTTACGGCTGGTCTCGCTGAGATCGGGAATTTCACCGACTTCTTGCCCGCTTCTCAGCCTCTTCTAATAGACGTTCGCCAGGATAGAGGGGTACGTAAAAAACCCCTAGGAAGGAGAGGTTTCTGCATGAAGTTGAAGCGTTGGATCGTGCTGCCCGCCGCCGGCCTGGCTGCCGTGATCATCGGCGTGGCCGCCGTTGAGGCGGCGCCATCACCGTCAGCGTCGCCAAATGGATCGAAGAACTACGCGCAGGTCTTCGTCGACAAGCTGGCTGGGATCCTGCACCTGACGCCGGCCCAGACGCAGGACGCGCTCAAGCAGGCGCAGCTGCAGACCGTCGATCAGATGCTGGCCGACGGCAAAATCACAAAGGCGCAGGCGGATGCGATGAAGGCCCGCATCAACGCGGGTCAGGGTCTCGGCGCCATTGGCGGTTTTGGCCGACATGGCGGATTCAAAGCCGATCGGACCCTGATGAAAGATCTCACCATGGCTGAGCTCAACGCGGCCGCCTCGGCACTGCACATGAGCACGGCCGATTTCCAGAGCGCCCTCCGCTCGGGCAAGTCGCTGAGCGACCTCGAGACGCAGCAGAACGTCAGCGATAGCGCCGTGAAGGCGGCCATGAAGAGTGCTGCGAAGGGCGTGCTCGATAAGGCGGTGAAGGCCGGGACGATCACGCAGGCGCAGGCGGACGCGATCCTTTCCAGGGTCGGTTCGGGCCTGGACCGGTTCGGACACAAGCCCGCGCGGCCGAAAACGCCCGGTGGGTCGTCGAGCCCGACTCCTTCGACGGCACCGACGCCGGGGACCTCGCCGGCGGCGTATTACTCCAGCATCTAGGCGCGGTTAGCGACGACTTCGCGACGAAGCGGGCACCAGCCGGCGACGGTTTGGTCGCCCGCTTCGTTTTGTAGGGTTGCGCGCCTAGGCTGGATTTCGGAGGAGTGGCGCCACCATGCCACTGAATTTGAACTGGCTTCAGTTGGCCCTGGCCGTGCTGGAGTTGCCGCCCAATCCCCGGGAGCGTCACTTCTGGGGCCGGCTGGCGACGCTGCAGCTGATCTATTCGCTTGCCGGGCTGGCCGTCGGACTCGCCTGCATCGTGGGAGGCATCCTGTTGTTCTTCCACGGCGTGGCGGGCTCCAGCAGCTGGGTTGGCGAGTTCATCGGTGTGCAGAGCAAGCTCTCGGACGCCGCGCCGGGCACGGTGCTGTTCGTGGTGGGGCTGGTGGTCGTCTGGCTGACGCGCTTCGCCGTCCGAGTCAGGCAGCCGATCGACATCGAGCTCCGGGCCGGCGCGCAGCTGGGTGAACGGCGCGAGCACGAGCGGCGCGAAAACGAAGGGCGTGAGCGTGAGCGCCATCGCAAGGCGGGCTGAAGCTAGCTCGTCGCGGCGAACCGCCGGTAGATTGCCTCGACCTGGCGGCGGGTGTTGTCTCGACTCCCACTGTTGTCGATGACTAGGTCAGCTCTGTTGCGCTTCTCATCGAGCGGCATCTGGGCGGCGATCCGCTGACGGGCCTCGTCGACCGTGAGCCCATCGCGCTCGTTGAGCCGGCGGAGCTGAGTCTTTGAGTCGACCCAGACCACGATCACGGCCTCGACCGTACCAGCGCGATCGTTCTCGTACAGCAGTGGGATGTCGACGATCAGGAGACCAGGGCGTGATCCGCGGAGCGCCATCTCGGCCGCCATGCGTTCCTGGATGCGCGGGTGTGTGATGGCGTTGAGCCTGGCGCGGGCGACCGGGTCCGCGAAGATGATCCGGCCGAGCTTGCCGCGGTCGAGCCGCCCATCCGGCAGCAGGACGTCCCGGCCGAAGGCGGTCGCGATCTCCTCGAGCGCGGGTTGCCCGGGCTCCACGACCGCGCGGGCCAGCTGATCGGCATCGATGACATCGGCGCCCAGCTGGGCGAACATCGACGCCACCATCGACTTACCGGAACCGATCCCACCGGTCAGACCCAGAACCCTCACTTCAGACCGTACGATTACCAGAGATGGCGCTGATCAAGTCGATCGCCGTGCTGGCCGTCTTGCTCGCCGCCATCGCCTACTTCTCCATCCGGGCGCGCCAACTCTATCGGATCTTGCGCCTGGGTCCTGCCGAGAACCGCTTCGATCACATCCCGGAACGCATTCGCGGCGTGCTGAGCTACGTCGGCCTCCACACCCGCATGTTCCGCAACGTCTATTCCGGCACGCTTCACCTCTTCATCTTTTACGGCTTCGTCGTGCTTCTCACGGCGATCATCCAGGCCTTCGGCGAGGGCATATTCCCCGGCTTCAGCCTGGCGCTGATCGGCGGCACCACCTGGATCGCGTTCCTACAGGACCTGTTCGGCGTCCTGGTGCTGGTCGGCGTGCTGATGGCGCTCGTCAACCGGCTCATCATCCGGCCACGCCAGTTTCACGAGAGCAACGAGATCGACGCGCTCATCATCCTCGGCCTGATCGCCACCATCATGGTCGGGATGCTGGGCCAGAACGCGGCCCGCGTCGCGGAAGGCGGCGATCCGTCGGCGGCGTGGCGACCGGTCGCCTCCCTGCTTGCGCGCGCGTTCGAAGGCTTCGGCTGGCAGGGAACCGCGGCGATCCCGGCGCACGAGGTGTTCTACTGGATGCACATCCTCGCGGTGCTGGCCTTCCTCGTCTACATCCCCAGCTCGAA
>VBFR01000106.1 GCA_005889345.1 Chloroflexota bacterium | reverse complement strand
GCCCGAGCAACTGCTGGAGCTGCTGCGCTTGCTCCGGGGTCAGCTGGCGACCCTGGTAGCCCTCGCGCAGCGCCGCCTCCAGATCCTCGATGCCCTGCAGCCGCTCCATGAGCGAGAGGGCCTCTTGCAACGGCAGGGACTCTGAACCGTAGAAGGCGTAGCGGCTGCCAAGGCTGGGGCGAGGCGAGAGCAGCTCCAGCTGGGCGGCGAGCTCGGCCATCTGCTCCTGCAACTCCGCGTCGTTCAGCGTGGAGGCCAGGAGATCTTGCATCTGCTGCCGCATCTCCGGCGACAGCGACTGCATCAGCGACTCCATCTGCGCCATCTGCTTCTCGAGATGCTGGATCAGCTCATCGAGGGTCTTCGGCGGATCGGGACCGAAGAAATGCCCGAACCGTTGCATGAACTGCTCGAACTTGGGCGTCCTGCCCTCCAGCCGGTCGCGCAGCATCTGGTTGAGCGCCTTCATCATTTCTTTGATCTCGCCCAGGTGCTCGGGCCGCAACTGCTGCATGGTGCGGGTCATGTTCTTGAAATAGGTCTGCGACACCTGCTGCTTGAGCTGCTCCATGAGCTCCTGGAAAGCCTGCGCGGCCCCTTCGTCCATGAACTCGTAGTCGTTGAGCTGGCGGATCGTGCCGCCCACGTCCTCCGGCAGGCGGTCCAGCTCCTGCAGCTTCTTCTTCGTGATCTTCTGCACCACGCGCTTGGCGCTCTCCGGCGCCTGCTCGACTCGGTCGTTGATGCCCTGCCGCTCGCGGCGAAGGATGTCGTTCAGCTTCTCCCGGATGTTGCCGAATACGTCGTTGAGGTTGTACCGCTTCAGCTGCTGCAGGCGCTTCTGGCGGAGGCGCTCGAGCATCTCTTCGAAGCCCGGCAGCCGGCGACCCTGCTTGTCGCGCCAGCCGCGGCTCATCAACCGATGGAGCGCGTAATCGAAGTCGCCGCCCTGGAACAGGTCTTCGGCGAGCCGGTCGAACAGCTCCTCGGCGTCACGACCGAAGGGCTCCTGGGACCCGTCCCATCGCTCGTAGCGATTCGAGCGGGAGATCATCTAGCCGGCGTAGATCGCCGCCCCATCCATTTCTGTCTTGTTGATCCGCTTGCTCAGGTGCAGCCCCTCCAGGACGAACTCAACGCCGGAGGCGGCCAGTGCCGGCCGCTTGTCCAGTCCCAGGCTCTTGAGCGCCTTCTCCATCCCGGGGAGCTCGCGCAGCATGGTGGCGTAGCGTTCTGCGGCTTGCCCTTCGGACACCTCGAAGGTGAGGCCGGCGTCGAAACGCTGCACCAGCTCGTTGAACTGGCTGGCCTCGAAGTGCCGACGGAAGACGTTGAGCACCGCGGTCTTGATGATCTTTTCCAGCACGCTCTGGTCGTCGCCCTCTTCCCAGGTTTCCATCTCCAGTTTGCCGGCACTCGAGGGGATGATGGCGGGCAGGTCGGTGATCCGCGGCACCGCCTCCGTCTCGCCCGTCCGCAACGCGCGCCGCGAGGCATTCGAAACCAGGTTCTCGTAATTGGTGATCGAGATGCGGACACTGACGCCCGAGCGCTGGTTGATCTTGGGGCTGCGGCGCGCGAGCTGGCTGACCTCGGCCACGATTTCTTTCATGAAGTCCGGCATGACGACGGACAGGTCGCGATCCTGGAAGGCGGTCCGTTCCTGCTCCACGATGCGGATCTCGTCGTCGACGTTGCGAGGGTAGTGGGTGCGGATCTGCGCCCCGAACCGGTCTTTGAGCGGCGTGATGATGCGCCCGCGGTTGGTGTAGTCCTCGGGGTTGGCGCTGGCGACCACGTAGACATCGATCGGCAGGCGCAGCTTGAACCCGCGGATCTGCACATCGCGCTCTTCGATGAGGTTCAGCAAGCCGACCTGGATCCGTTCGGCGAGGTCGGGCAGTTCGTTGATCGCGAAGATGCCGCGATTCGTGCGCGGGACGAGCCCATAGTGGATGGTCAGTTCATCGGCGAGGTACTTGCCTTCGGCGACGCGGATCGGGTCGACCTCACCGATCAGGTCGGCGATCGAAGTGTCGGGGGTCGCCAGCTTCTCGCTGTAGCGCTCGTCCGGCGCGATCCAGCGGACGGCCACCCGGTCGCCCTGCGCGGCGACGCGGTCTCGGCAGGCGCGACAGATCGGCGCGTAGGGATTGTCGTTGATCTCGCAGCCCTCGATCACAGGGACGTGCTCGTCCAGCAGCGCGATCAGGGATCGAATCAGCCGGCTTTTCGCCTGGCCGCGCTCACCGAGGAAGACGATGTCCTGGCCGGACAGGATCGCGTTTTCCACCTGGGGAATGACCGATGCCTCGAAGCCGATGATGCCGGGGAAGAGTTCCTCCGCGGCCTTGATCTTGCGCACCAGGTTCTTGCGCATCTCCTCCTTGACCGGAAGGACGCGGTACTCGCTCTGTCGGAGTTGGGCGATGGTCGTGGGATGCTCCAATGGAAACCTCTTAGGAAATGGTGGTGACGCCGCCTCGATTCTACGGGGCGGCCGTGCGTTCAGACGGATTCAAATCCGCTTCGTCTCAGAAGCGAGGGCGAACGCCACGAAGAGCAGCAGGACGGTGACGCTGACGAGCGCGATCAGCCACCGCACGCCGACGAACTGCGTGAGCGTCCCGCCGATGAGGGCGCCAACCGGCACCCCAGACCAGGCCACGACCCGGATCGAGGCGTTGACGCGCCCCAGAAGCGCCGGTGGGACGGCGGCCTGGACGTAGCTGCGCAGCAGGATCCGACCGAGGATCGCGGCGCCGCTGGCAAGCCCGATCGATAGCGCGACCAGGAGGAACGCCGGAAGCGCGGAAACGAGCGGCGCGAGGTCGAGCAAAGCGAACAGCGGTCCAATGACGAACAGCTCGGCGAGCAGCAACTGCCCGAGCCGGAGCCGGCGCCGCAAAACCGGCGCCAAGGTCGCTACCGCGATCGGGCCCACCCCGGCCAAACCGAGGACCAGGCCGGTGCGCGCCGCGTCGAAGTGGAGCTCATGCTGGGCGTAATAAACAAACACGGTGGTGACCGCCATGAACACGACGTTGAGGACGAGTCCGGATAGGGTGTTCTCGAGTACGACACGGTTGTTGCGCACCCAGCGCAGGCCGGCGACCAGCTGGGCACGCCAGCCGACTTCGGTTAAGGCCTCCGAAGGACGAGGGCCGAGGCTGAACCAGGCGGCCGCCGCCAGGAGGAAGGAGAGCGCGTCGGCGAGCAGTGCGTTGGCGGCGCCGAGAACTTTGATCAGCAGGCCGCCGAGCGCCGGTCCGACCAGCGAGGAGACGCCCTCACTGACCTCGAGGCTGCTGTTGGCCTCGACCGCCCGGTTCGGGCTGACCAGCGCAGGAACCAGCGAGTAGTGCGCGACCTCGAACCACACCCGAGCGGTCCCCGCAATGAAGGCCACCAGGTAGAGCTGCGCCAGGGTCAGCAGGTGAAAGAACGCCGCCAGCGGTACGCTGGCCAGCACGATGAAGCGCACGAGGTCGGCAATCAGCAGGATGCACCGCCGGTCCCAGCGATCCGCGTAGACGCCGACGATCAACCCGAACAGCAAGAAGGGCACGAACTCGAGCGCCCCCACGACGCCCAGCTGGAAGGGCGATTGCGTCAGCTGGAGCACCAGCCAGGGCAACGCCAGGATGGTCACCTGGTTCCCCACGGTCGAAATGGACGAGCCGGCCCAGAAGCGGACAAACGTGCCGTCGCGGAGAACGGACGGCGGCCGTTCTCCGGTCGGCGTGCTCAGGGCCGCGGCGCCTGCCGGCCCAGCTGCTCCTCGACGACCGGCGCGTACTCAGGAAGCCGCGCCGCCAACGCGCGCAGCAGTCCGAAGCATCCGGCCAGCATCATGTCGCCGTGGGGGACCGCGAGGTGGGGTCTAAGCGCTGAGCCCTCGAGCAGACCACGGCGCGGGCCGGTAACGGCCAACTGTCTGGGTGGCGACGTGTCGACGCCGAGCTCCAGCGCGCCGTGGCCCATATCCTCGAAGACCTGGTCGTTGGAGAGCGTCCCGGTGGCGAGGCCGTCGAGGTAGCGCTCTAGCTTGGGCCGAGTCAGCTCGCCGGTGTGATGCTCGAAGAGTCCCCTGATGCGGCGTGCATGCAGCAGCGCCGCGATCGTGTGGAAGTTCCCGACGTTCACGAGCACCACCGGATCGGCCTGCGCAACGACGGCGTCGTCGAGGGCGCCGAGAATCGCCGCAGGCCCAGTATCCATCAGGAAGAGCGGCTCCGGATTCGTCCAGTTGCTCGCCACGGCCTGCATGCGCGTCATCCGCGCCGGAATCTCACCGGCGAGAAAGCCGAAGCCCTCCAGGCCCGTACCACGCTCGACTTGTTCTCGCAGGTAGTCAAAGCGAAATCGGCGGTCGCTCAGGCCCGGCGGCGCGGCGCCGTGGTCGAAGACGGCCACCGCGATCGCATCGAAGGCGGTGCTGACACCAAACGCATCAAGTGCCTCCATCAGCTCCGCAAGGTAGAAGTCGCGCATCTCCAGGTGGCGAGCCCCGTTCGCGGCGGCCGGCGAGTCCACGATGCGAATCCCCATCGTCGCCACGCGTTCGAGGTCATCGTCGAAAGTGCGGGCAGCATCCGGGGTCGCAAAGACCTTCATCCCCGCCTTGAGATGCGCCTCCACCGCCCAGTGATCCGGACCCCCACCCATGGTCACTCCGGTCAGGACCAGGTCGACCCGGTCCCGCGTCGCCTGCTTGACCCGCTCGGCCAGGAGCGCCGTCGGTGACGGCATGATCAGCTGGACGGCGTTTTCGATGAGGCTGCCGGCCTCGAGGACCAGGATGTCCTGGGTGCCGGTGCCGACGTCGATCGCGAGGATCCGGGGGCGCGCCACTCAGCCGCTCCCAGCCCCAGCCAAAGCAAGCTCGGATCTCACTTTCCGTTCATCCGGTAGTCCATGCCGACCCTCGATAGCCTGGTCTGCCCCAAATGCCACGGTCCGTTAACTGCGCATGCCGGGCGGGAGCTTCGCTGCAGCCGGGATGGGGTCCGGTATCCCGTGGTCGACGGCATCCCATCCTTCATCATCGGCGGGCCTGACCCGGTCGCCCTGCCCGGCTGCGCCGTCAGCCTGGTCCTTCCGGCTCTGAACGAGGGCGAGAACCTGGATCGGGTGCTCCCGGAACTGAAGAAGGCGCTGGTCGCGCTGGGCCCCACATACGAGATCATCGTCGTCGACGGGGGCTCGAGCGATGGCACGCTAGAGATCGTACGCAAGCACGGGGCGCGCCTGGTCAGCCAGAAGCTCCCTGGATTCGGCGGGGCCTACCGCGCCGGCTTCGAACAGGCGCGCGGCGAGTACGTCATCACGCTCGACGCCGATGGCTCGCACGATCCAAAGTTCCTCAAGGACCTGTGGGCCGCGCGGGGCGACGGGGATGTGGTGATCGCCTCCCGCTACGTCGAGGGTGGCGCCGCGGAGATGCCGGCCACGCGTCGTGTGATGAGCCGGATCCTGAATATCACGTTCGGCCGCGGGCTGTCGTTGCCGGTCCGCGATCTTTCCAGTGGCTATCGGCTCTATCGCGGCGCGATCCTTCGGGAGTTCGAGTTGAAAGCGACGGACTTCGATGTCCTCGAGGAAATTCTGATTCGGGCCCTTGCGGCGGGATACCGGGTGCACGAAGTACCGTTCCGCTACCGGGCTCGCGTCTCCGGCCGCAGTCACGCCCGGCTGCTGCGGTTCGCCATCTCCTACCTGCGAACCTTTGTCGCCATGTGGCGGCTGCGCAACTCCATCGCCTCCTCGGATTACGACGGGCGCGCCTACGACAGCGTCATCCCGCTACAGCGCTACTGGCAGCGCGGACGGTATCGGGCCATCACGCAACTGGCGAGTGGCTTCCACCAGGTCCTCGATGTCGGCTGCGGGTCGAGTCGCATCATTGGTGCGATTTCGGGCATGATCGGTCTCGACATCCAGCTCCACAAGCTGCGCTACGCGCGCCGTTATGGAAACGCCCTGGTCCACGGCTCCATTTTCGAACTGCCCTTCGCCGACGCGAGTTTCGATTGCGTCATCTGTTCCGAGGTCGTCGAGCACATCCCCGCGCAGGAGAAACCCTTCGACGAGCTGGCACGGGTCCTGAAGACGGGAGGCCGGCTGATCCTGGGGACACCGGATTACGACCGCTGGCGCTGGCGGGCGCTGGAGTGGCTGTATGGGCGCCTCTCACCCGGCGGCTATGCCGACGAACACATCACGCACTACACGCGCGCGAATCTCGGGCCCTATCTTCAGGGCAAAGGCTTCGCGATCGAGGGCGTCGAGTACGTTGGCGGTTCGGAGATGATCTTCAGCTTGAAAAAGCTCGCCCCGATGGTCTCCCCGGTCTCGGCTCGCCCGGTCCACACGGCGCTTCGCGCCGAGCGCTCGGTCCCCGCGGCCTAAGAAATGTGCCGCTCGAAGATTTGAAGGATCTCCTCGGGGGACGCGGTCATCTGGTCGACGAAGTAGCCGCCGTCGAAGTCGAGTCCTTTGGCGCGGAGGAAGCCCGCGCCAGGGTGGCGCTTCATCACCGCCACACCCGGCTTGAGTCGGTAGGCGAGCACGGTTCGGCCTCCGGCTTTCACGAGCGCGGCGGCGGCAATCTCATCCCAGGGCAGTAGCGGGCTCTTTCCGGAGCGGCGAAAGATCACACCCTCGTCCATGAATTCGAAGCGGGGCCGCACCGGGCCGCGCATTGCGAGGAAGCCGATGATCGGCGCGAGAACGGCTGCCCAGCCGATGCCATGGCCGCTGAGCAAGAGGATGAGTCCGCCCAGCTCGGTCACGCCGGCGAGTGGCAGGTAGAGTGCCCAGGGCAGGCGGGCATTGACAACGGTGCTCATACGACGACACTGACTCCGCCGGCGACGATCTCGGCGCGCAGGACATTACCCGGGTAGACTTCGCCGTCGACTTCATTCCACTGCACATCGGGAGCGATAATCTCCACCGACCGCGCCTTGCGCTGCAGCATGCTATCGCCGTTCGCGCGCTGTCGGAAAATGTTCCAGAGCACGCCGCCCCGATCGAGCAGCGTGCGCGGACGGTAGACACAGATGTCCAGCCAGCCATCGTCGATCGCGATGTTGGGGCCGAAGCGGAAGGGCGCTGCCCCCAGCATGCCCGCGTTCACGACCAGGACGACGACCGCGCTGAGCCGGATTTCCTCACCGTCCGCGCGGATCGTGCACTCGAAGAGCGGCGCGCCCGGCAGCCACCACGCCCCGGCGACGAAATAGGCCGCTCGGCCGAACCAGTACTTGAGTACCGGTGGGGTGTGGCGCATGACGGTGGCGTCGAAGCCGATGCCGGCGGCGAGCGCCATGTAGCCGTCGTTGACCCTCGCCAGGTCGACCGCGCGCGTGGTGGGGAAGCGTTCGAGGGCGCGACGCGTCGCGCGACGCCAGCCGGCGGGGAGCCCCAACTCCCGGGCGACGATGTTCGCGGTGCCCAATGGCACGATGCCCATCGGGATTCCCCGCTCGTGCGCGGCCGCCATCACCTCCGCGACCGTCCCATCGCCACCGGCGGCGAGCACCAGCTGGAATTCGCGACGAGCGAGCGCCGCGCCGATCGCTTCGACATTCAGCCCGGCCGCGGTTTCCAACACCATCGCCTCCCAGCCCAACTCGCCGGCGAGTTCCAGCAGGCGACGTCCAAAATCACTGCCGGTCCGTTGGAGAGCCGGGTTGACGACGAAGAGGGCGCGGCGCCGCTCCGCATCATGGTGCGGACCCACCAGCTAGCCGGCGGCTCGACGCGTCATCCGGTCATGGGCATCGTCGGTATGCGGATGGCCTTCCGGTTGCACACAGAAGACATCCCCCGGCCGGCAGACCAGACTCTCGAACTGGATCGTGGTGTGCTCGATCTCGAACTCGTGCGCCAGCACCTCGCGGACCTCGGCGAGAATGTCCTGCGCCTGGGTGACGCGCTGGTCGTCGATCAGCAGGTGGGCGCTCATCGCCCGGCTCTGCGCGCCGAGCGACCAGATGTGCAGATCGTGCAGGTCACGAACACCGGGGACGCGCTTGACCGCGGTCACCACCGAGTCCGGGTGCAAATCCGGTGGCGTCGACTCCATCAGGATGTCGATCGCCGCCGAGAGAACCCGCCACGCGCTCCAGGCGATGAGCGCAGCAATGGCGATGCTCAGCAGCGGGTCGATCGCGAGCCAGCTGGTTGCCGCGATCACCAGCCCGGCGACGATGATGCCGCCCGATGCCCAGGCATCGCCCCAGATGTGCATCAACGCGCTCTTCACCGTGAGATCGCGCTGCAGCGGTTGCAACGATCGGGCGATGAGCAGCGAGATGAGCAGCCCGGCGACGGCGGCCGCGGCCATCAGTCCACCGCGCACCTCGCCGGGATCTTGCAGCCGGCGAACCGCCTCGATGACGATCCCCACGACGATCGCCCCCAGCAGCAACGCGTTCACGAGCGCCACGAGGATCCCCACACGCTGGTAACCGAAGGTGCGCCGGGCGGTGGCCGGGCGCTGCACCTGGCGGAGGGCGAATGCCGAGAGGGCCAGCACCACGAGGTCGGTCACGACGTGACCGGCATCGCTGAGTAAGGCGAGGCTGTGCGCCCACAGTCCGCCGACCACCTCGATCACGAGCACGGTGGCGGTGAGAAGGAGGGCCAGCCGAATCCGAGCGGCGGCGCCGGAGCCCACGGGGGCGAGCTGCATCGGCCTTATCTTATTGCGCATTGGCGGATCATCCTGACCATCCTGTATTTACCCCGGCAACAGGACAACGACTCCACTGGGACGAGCTTCCGGATCGTATTCGGCGTGCTCTCGAGGAGAGGCTCGGCGCCGGTGTCGTGGCGGCGGCAACGCAGCCGGGCGGGTTCTCGCCTGGAGTGGCGGCCCGGCTCTCGCTCGCCGACGGCCGCCGGGTTTTCGTCAAGGCGGTCAGCGGGTCGATCAATCCGGATTCGCCGGGGATGCACCGTCGCGAGGCTCGCATTGCCGCTGCACTGCCGTCGTCGGTACCCGCACCGCGACTGCTCGACTCCTACGACGACGGTGATTGGATCGCGCTCATCTTTGAAGACATCGAAGGGACCACGCCGCAAACACCGTGGCAGCCCGCAGAGCTCGATCGGGTCCTCCGCGCGATCGAGGAGTTGAGCGCTAGCTTGACGCCGGCGCCCATCGACGTGGAGCCGGTCGGTGAGCTGATGCCGAATGTCTTCGCGGGCTGGAAACGGCTCGCGGCGAGCGTCGCGGCGGGAGAGGACGACCTGCACGGCATCGATCCCTGGGTTCAGCGACATCTCGACGAACTGGTGGTCCTCGAAGCGGCATCAGCCGATGCCGCCAGGGGAACGACACTGCTGCATACCGATTTGCGCGCCGACAATATCCTGCTCACGCCCTCCCGCGTGTTCTTCATCGACTGGCCCTGGGCCAGCCGCGGAGCGCCCTGGGTTGACTTGCTCTTCATGTTGCCGAGCGTGGCCATGCAGCGTGGCCCCAAACCCTGGGAGATCTTCGACGAACACCCGCTCGGACGGCGGGCGCCGGATAGGGCGGTCACGGCCGTGGTTGCCGCTGCGGCGGGATTCATGATCTTCGGGTCACGTCTTCCGCCGCCACCCGGCCTCCCGACGGTGCGCGCGTTCCAGCGTGACCAGGGCATCCCGGCGCTCGAGTGGCTCAAGCGCCGCACCAGCTGGGTCTAGCTGAGCCTATCGTCGCAACAAGCGAAGACCGCCTAACAGTGCGCCGATCACCACAACGAACAGAATGGCTCGAGCGGCAGAGTTCCCGTTCCCCATTTTGGGCACCACGGCGACCAGAAAGGCAACCGTCACGACGCCGATCCAGTAGGTGACTTTGCCCAGGGGGCTCAAGTTATTCCACCATGGCGGCTTGTCTGCGCGCCGCAGTTCGCGGGCGTAGGGAGCCCCCAACCTGGTCGAGGCCTGCTGGTAAAAGGCGTGGCGCGCAAATCCATACTGCACGAGCCGAATGATCATGACCAGTGCGCAAAACGACGCACAGACAAAAAGAGCAACCGCGATCAGGAAGGCAGGGTTCGAAATCGCCGGGATGAGACCATAACCGATGATTACGGCCGCCGTCACGCCACCCAGGAACCAAAAGGCGCGTAGGCCCCAGCGTGCGGCGGACATCTCGAGATCGATTGGGTCCGATTGCATTGGGCTCCTTCGATCGATCGTATCGAAGGTGGCTCGGCTCAGTCCAGTCAGGAGAGGGCCGCCGCGATCGGGAGATAGAGCTGCCGATAATGCAGGTAGGCGGCCTGGTATGCGTCGGCCGCTGACGACCCGGGCGTCGCCACGAGGGTTGGCGGTGCGGCCAGCCCCGCGACGCGCTGCACATCCGGCCAGGCGCCGAAGCCGACACCCGCGAGCAGCGCGGCACCGAGTGCCGAGGCGGAGGTCGTTGCCGTCGCCAGCAATGGCTGCTCGAGCACGTCGGCCAGCAGTTGCCGCCAGCGTGGGTCGAAGGAGCCGCCGCCGGCCAGTCGCAACTCAGTCGCCGCCACGCCGGTCGCAAGCAACGCCTCTGTCCCCTGCCGGACGGCAAACGCGACCCCTTCGAGCGCGGCGCGCAAAAGGTGGCCGCGAGAATGGCTGAGACGAAGCCCGATCCAGGCGCCCCTCGCGAGCGGGTCGAAGTACGGCGTCCGCTCGCCGGTCAAGTACGGAAGGAAGACGAGACCTTCGGCGCCGGCAGGGACGGCAAACGCCTCGTTGTAGACGTCA
>VBFR01000278.1 GCA_005889345.1 Chloroflexota bacterium | reverse complement strand
ATCAACCCGCGCGAAGTAATCGCGCGCGGCGTCGGCCACCTGGGTGAGCAGGTCGGGAAGACGGTCTCGATCGTGGATCGGGTCAGGCATCCCCGAACGTTAGCGAATAGAACGACTGCGAGTCAGAAGCGATGCAGAAGGGGGACGCGGGGTGCGATCACATAGTTCAGCTGGACGAGGAAGATCAGCCCGATGCTCACCCACGTCGGGAAAACGATGCAGGTTGCTGTAGCGATGGCATAGAGGGACTGAGCGATCAAGATCCGGCCGCGCATCAGTGGGGGCACCTCGGGCAGATCCTTGAACAAGCCCGCTCGAAGACCGTACTGAAGCCCGGCGAGCAGTGTCATGCCCAGGAGCACGATGTTGAGCCAGTAGGCGACGAGTGCCAATCGAAAGCCTGGAAAGCGCGCCAGCAAGCCCGTCGAGAAGGGGACAAGGGTCACGGCCAACAGAAATAGGAGCTGCAGCCACGTGTAGTTGCGATCACTCCGGGCCAGCAGATTGAGCTGCGTACCCTGGCCAACCCAGAAGATGCCGAGCGTCATGAAGCTCATCGCGTAGACGAGGATGTTCGGACCCAGTCGCAGCAGCGCCTGCCAGAGGTCGCCCTCGGTGGCGCCTGCGCTCAAGGTTGGGACCGACAGGCCAAGCACGAGCAGGGTCATTCCGACCGCGAAGATGCCGTCTGAGATTCCGGCGAGGCGATCGAGGTTCGTGCCGGCGAACTCGTTGAAGCGGCGTCCGCTCCTGGGGAACAGATTCACCCGGTAAGAATGCCAGAGGCCGAGGTTTCCAATGTGTCGCTATCTACTCGACGACAAGATTCTCGCCGTTGAACATATTGCGATTACAATAAAACCGATATGGAGAAGAAGCAAGATTCCGTCGATGTCATCAAACGCGAGTTTGCACAAACCCTTCCCGGGGTGGACGTGGGGGCGGCGGCGATCACGGGGCGTATCCGCCGGACGAACTTCCACCTCAACCGCAATGCCGAAGAAGTTCTCAGCGACTTCAACACCACCGGAGCGAGTTTTGACGTCCTGGCTGCCCTGTACGCCGTCGGCCCTCCCTATCAGCTGACCCCGACGGACCTCTATCGGGGTCACATGATGTCCTCGGCGGGGGTGACAGCGCGGCTGGACGTGGTCGAACGGGCCGGCCTGGTCGCGCGCTCACGTGACCCGCGAGACCGACGCGGCGTCATTGTCACGCTGACCAGGGCGGGTCAGAAGACGGTGAGGGAGGCGGCCCAGGCCCTCTACCGGCGTCAGGCATTTGTCCAGACGGTCTATAGCGAACGGGAGCGCAAGCAACTCCTGAATCTCATGAAGCGACTGCTGAATTCGCTCCAGCATATTGGCTCCGGTGCAAGCCTCCCGGACTACAAGGCCGCAATCGGGCCGTGGGTGCGGGAGTTTCCCGCCCTGGATCCCTGGCTGATCGAGTTCTTGCTCGTCATCGCGATGCTAACTGGCCGCATCAACCGCGAGACTGACCGGCTACTCCGCGATCTGAACATCTCCCGCACCGCGATGATTGTTCTTGCCGCGCTGCGCCGCTCCGGCGATGGACAGCGCCTCTCACCCTCAGAGCTCTCGCAGGCGGCACTGCTGTCGTCGGCGGGTATGACCGCACAGCTCGATCAACTCGAGGAACGCGGCCTCGTCCGCCGATCGCCGCATCCAGAGGACCGGCGGGCACTCTACGTGACCCTCACGCGATCGGGCCAGAGTCTGGTTGACAAAGCGATCGAAGCCTACAACGCCGGTCACAAACGGATGCTCACCTCCCTGTCCTCGAGCGAGCGGCAGGCGCTCGATGCGCTGTTGCGCAAATTGCTGGTCTCCCTTGAGGCGAGCAACGGCGGCAAGGCGGGCAAGACTTAATCG
>VBFR01000259.1 GCA_005889345.1 Chloroflexota bacterium | reverse complement strand
CGTTACCGGAAAGCATCGACGACCAATCGATTCAGGCGCAGTACACGGACGGATTCCTGGAAATCACCGTGAAGGGAGCCGCCAAGGCTATGGAGACCGACGGCGAGAAGGCACGCCTCATCCCAATAAGCACATCCACCGAATCAAACAAGGTCGAGGCCAGCGCCTAGGACGAAGTCGTGCAACTGATCTTCAGGAGGATAGAAATTCGATGAAAACCAACAGGGAACTGCAGGACGCCGTAATCGACGAGCTGCGCTGGGAACCCCGAGTCGACGCTTCGGAGATCGGCGTGTCGGCAAAAGCGGGCTCGGTGACACTCACGGGCCATGCCTCCAGCTATACACAGAAGCTGGATGCGGTCCGCGCCGCCGAACGCGTCGACGGAGTCACGGCCGTGGCCGACGAACTGGAGGTCCACTTGTCCGGCGACCCCCGAGATGATGCCGACGTTGCCAAAGCGATCGCGGACGCCCTCAAGTGGTCATCGACGGTTCCCACTACCGTCCACGCCGAAGTCACCAGCGGGTGGGTGAACCTGACCGGAGAGGTCGACTGGTCGTATCAGCGAGACGATGCCTTCGGCATCGTGCAGGGCGTCATGGGCGTGATGGGCGTGACAAATCTCGTCACGCTCAAACCGACAGCGTCACCCGTCGGCGTGGAGGACAAGATCAGAGACGCGTTCGAGCGCAACGCGGATCTCGACGCCGACGGCATCTCGGTCACAGTGTCCGACGGCAAGGTTGAGCTAAATGGACAGGTGCACTCGCTGCACGAGGCGAACATCGCCGAATCCGCCGCCTGGTCGGCGCCCGGCGTTCAGAGCGTTGAACGACACCTCACGGTAACGCCCTGAGATTCGAAATCCCTTCCCCCAACTGGCAGGCCCCGTGACTGGGGCCTGCCCCTCGACTCGCCGAACCTAACTGAGCCAAATGAGGTGGGAACATGTTTAAGCCGAATGAAACTGCTCTAGATAGCCTGGACGTCCTGTTCATCGAAGACGACCCCCGCATCTCCGAGCTATATCGCTTGAAGCTCGAGGCCGATGGTTACTTGGTGCGGATCGTGAAGTCTGATGGCGCTGTTGGTGCAGCTCAGGCCCACCGTCCGGAGATCATCTTCCTCGATCTGTCGTCGGGAATTCTCGAGCAGCTCAATGTACTTCGAGAAGTCCGGCAGGCTATTGGGCAGCCTGGATTACCGTCGATTGTTCTGGCGACGTCGAATGCGATCGAGCTCGAGCGGCGTGGCCTCGGCCTTAGCGCCGCTGATTACCTCGTCCGCACGCCATATCCAGCTGCGGCCGGCAAGTCGTCCCTAACCAAAGTCGGCCCAACCGCCACTAAGCGAACGGTTCCCGACAGGTCCTAACAGTGACGCCGTGCGGTCCTCAAACTGACGCACTGTGTCTCACGATCGTCTTTCGGAGGCAACCCATCCTGTTGATGAGGCGCGCACAGTCTTCATCGCGCTGATTCATCAATCAAGGAGATCGAACCATGATTAAACCATTCTCGAGTACTGCAACTACTGGCGTGTTCCTCGCCATTGCGATCGTCGTCGCGGCGTGCGGTCCGGGAACGCCTGCCGCGAGGGGTTCGGCGCCATCCGACTGGCCCCAAGCGAACCACGACTATGCGAATACCCGCGTCGCCACCGGAACCCCAATCTCATCCACCAACGTAAGGCAACTTGGTATCGACTGGACCTTCAAGGTCAGCGGCAGCTCCAGGTTCGGCGTGCTTGGCACGAGCCCGATCGTCGTCAATCACGTCGTCTACCTCCAGGACCTCAACAGCAACGTCTACGCCATCGATCTCAACTCCGGCAAGCTGGTCTGGCAGAAGCTCTACAACGCCAGCAACCTGGGCCCCAACGGTGCCGCGTACGACAACGGCATGGTGTTCGTCAGCAGCGAGCTCCACACTGTTGCAGCGCTGGACGCGAAGACCGGAACCGAAGTGTGGTCCAAGCAGATCGCTCCACCGCTGCAGCAGATCAGCCAGCAGCTCACGGC
>VBFR01000105.1 GCA_005889345.1 Chloroflexota bacterium | reverse complement strand
CGGGCTCGGCCTGAATAGCCCATGCGCGCTCGGCCTGAATAGCCCATGCGCTCGGGGTGAGTAGCACACGCGGCGGTGGGGGAGAGTTGCGGCTGGTAGCATACGGCGGAACCTGCGATGGACGACGCCTCCTACTATCAGGCGCTTCCGAAGGCCGAGTTGCATCTCCACCTCGATGGCTCGGTTCGTCCAAAGACCGTGCTGGAGCTGGCGGCGAAGGGCGGCGTCCCGGTACCGACGCAAGATCTCGAACGACTCACCGACTTTCTCGAGGCCACGGACAGCACGGCGTCGCTCGTCGAGTACATCACGTACTTCGAGTTGCCGATCGCGGTGCTGCAGACGGTGCCCGCGCTGGAGCGCGCCACCTACGAGCTCTGCGAAGACTTGAAGAAAGACAACGTGCGATACGCCGAGATCAGATATGGTCCGTGGCTGCACGTGCAGCAGGGGCTCTCACTCACGGACGTAATTCGGGCCGTGTTGAGTGGCTGGAAGGCCGGCCGGAAATCATTCGGACTCGAGGGCGGCGTAATCGTCACCGCGCTCCGGGACATGCCCCCCGCGCAGAACGTGTCGCTGGCCCAGGTGGCCGGCCGCTACGTGGGTGACGGCGTCATCGGTTTCGACCTCGCCGGCGACGAGGCGGGTCATCCGCCGATCCTTCATGAAGACGCCTTTCGCGTCGCCCGGTCGCTTGGGCTGAATATCACGATCCATGCCGGCGAAGCCGCCGGCCCCGAGAGCGTGCGTCAGGCGATCTCCATGGGAGCTATGCGCATTGGACACGGGGTTCGCGCCCAGGAAGACGCCGACGTCATCGCCATGATCAAGGAAAATGGCGTGCAACTGGACATGGCGCCGACGAGCAATGCGCAGACGAAAGCCATTCGGCGGCTTCAGGATCATCCGTTAAGGCGCTTCTACGAGCAGGGCATCAAAGTCACGATCAGCACGGACTCGCGGACAGTCTCGGCCGTCACGCTGACGCAGGAATATCAGACGGTGACTCGGGTCCTGGGCTGTACGCGCGAGGAGATATCTGCGATGAACCTGCAGGCCCTCGACGGCGGCTTTGCCGACGAAGTCACCCGGGCCCGGCTCCGCCACGAGTTCGTCGATGCGGCGGCAAAGCTGCGTCCGGCGGCGCCGACGGGTTAGATTCCGGGCGGGATCGTTTCCGGTGGCGTGATGGTGCCCTGACGAATCTTTGTCTTGATATCCAGAACTTGATTAATAAGGTCCTGTGGAACGACGCTGCTCGGCGTGCTGAAGCCGGTCGCATCGTCCTGCAGCGAGAAAACCTGCTTGCCCGACTTGAACTGACCGCTTTGCATCTTCTGGATCGTCAGCGCAACGGCGCGGTCCACGCGTTTTAAGGCGCTGGTGATCACCGCCGGGCTGAGATAGGCCTGGTCGTTGTCGGAGCCGATGGCATATCCGGCGGCGTCGTAGGCCGCATCGATGTAGCCGGAGGCGCAGCGGCCCGTGACTTCGAACAACATGTCGGCGCCGGCCGAGATCTGCGTGATGCCCAGTTGCTTGCAAAAGGCCGTGTCCTGTGAGTCGGAATAGGCAATCTTGAATGTCACGTTGGGGTCGGCATCGCGGGCGCCGGCCACGAAGCCGGCAATATACGGATCGACGGCCGGCCCATGATTGGAGCCGAGGACCCCCAGGACGTTATGCGTGGCGCTGCCGATTTTCTGTTTCTCCATCAGGCCCGCCAAGGCGCCCACCAGGTAGGCGGGTTCCTGCTGCTTGAACAAGATGTCCGTCACGTTGGCCAGCGTGGCTTCCTGCCCGTTGTCGTCCACCGGCGCCGCGTCGACCAGAGCAAATCGTTGACCTCCATGCAGCTGCGCCGCGCGCCACACGGCCGTCGCCATGTCCGGCGACACGGCGATCACGAGATCCGGCTTGGCGGCGACACAGCGCTGCAAGCTAGATAGATAATCGCTCGGCGTCCTGGAGGCGACGACCTGGACGCCAGCCCCGGCGCTCCGGGCGCCGTCAGCGGCCAGCTGATTGAACGTATGCGGCGCGGGCCCCTCGGCGTTGCTGGCGATGCAGACGTGGGTGCTGGCCGTGTCGGGGGATGTACTTGGACCGCACCCGGCGAGCACGAGGGCCAGCAAGAGCAAGAGCCCTAACGCGCGGCGCGGCACGTTCAGGAGGCCCGGACGCCCGGCGCGCCGATTCGCCTGATCGCGTCGACCATGAGATCCCAAAAGAGATCGACGTCAAGCTTGGTGGCGACCTGGGCGTTCGTCGGGCCTAGACGGCTCGAGAAATCCGTCACGGTCATGCCTGAGCTATATTCTCCGCGCGTCTCGATGGCGACAAACGCATTGACGCATTGCATAACGTTGGGGTCTATAACGCGGGCCACGGCGCACGGATCGTGTACGGGCGGCGAGTCGAAGCCAGCATTACGACGATAGGTCTGGCGAAAGAATTCCATGAGCTGCACGGCGATGCGGGCAACGGGCGTGCCGAGCGCCGCGATGCGTTCGAGCACGGCCGGGGTGGCCAGCGCCTGGTGCGTCAGATCCAGGCCGACCATGGTCAGCGGCCAGCCCGCCCTGAAGACAATCTCGGCGGCCTCAGGGTCGACGTAAATATTAAATTCAGCGGCCGGTGTCGTATTGCCCCGGGTGTAGGCGCCGCCCATGAGAATTATTTCTTTGACTTTCGCGACGATCCGCGGTTCTTTCCGTACGGCCATGGCGATGTTCGTCAGCGGCCCGGTCGGCACCAGCGTGATGTCGCCATTCGAATGCATCAAGAGTTCGATGATCAGGTCGACGGCATGGCGCGAGTCTAAAGGCACGGTCGGCTCGCCGAACGCGGGGCCGTCGAGTCCGGATTCGCCGTGAATATACCCGGCCGTCTTGAGCTCGCGCGTCAACGGCCGGTCGCAGCCGGCCGCGACCGGCACATCCTGGATGCCCGCGACAGTCGCGACTCGGCGGGCGTTGAGGCTGGTCTTGTCGAGGGTCTGGTTCCCAGCCACGGTTGTGATTGCCACGAGCTCGATCTCGGGGTTGCCGTGAGCGAGCAAGATCGCCATGGCGTCATCGTGGCCGGGATCGCAATCGAGAATTATTTTTTTCATGGCTATCGCTCAGAGAATGACAGGTCGAGGCCAAGGCGTCGTAGATCTTCCAGGCGGGGTAAGGCGGCCTGGGCCCCCAGCGAGGTCGTCGCAGCGGCGCCGGCGGCATTGGCGAATCGCATGCTAGCTTCCGTCGCAAGCCCACGAGCGAGGCCGACAGCGAGCGCACCCACGAACGCGTCGCCTGCGCCTGTCGCGTCGATGGACGTGACCTGAAATGGCTCGACGCGATGGACACCAGTTTCGTCGCAGAAGACGCTGCCGGCGAGCCCCAGCGTCACGACGGCGATCCGCGGGCCAATGGCATGGAGCGCCTGCACCGCGTCCTCCGGCGCCGCTTCGTTATCTCGGGCTACGCGCTCGTCGAGAATAACTCTGGCTTCGCCTTCGTTGACGACCAGCGTATCGACCTGGCTCAGGAGTCCTGGATCGAGTCGGTGGGCGGGCGCGGCATTGAGTATCACCCGTGCCCCGGCGCGGCGGGCGGCCGCGGCTGCCTGGATGATCACTGGCATTGGGATCTCGAGCTGCATGACGAGCACGTCGCCTGGCCCGAGACGTTCAACGGCTCGCGTGGCGTCGGCGGCGTCGAGCCTCGCGTTGGCGCCCGGCGCGACGGCGATCATGTTTTGGCCGTCAGGGCCGACAAAGATCAATGCGGCGCCCGTTGGTGAATCACCCGGCTTGACGCCGGACGCGTCCACGCCGTTGGCTCTGAGATTCTCGACGAGTCCTGGGCCGAAGTCATCGCCGCCCACACGACCCACCATGGCGACCTGGCCACCCAGGCGAGCCGCGGCGACGGCCTGGTTTGCGCCCTTGCCACCCGGGTAGCGGCCGAGCCGCTCGCCGAGAATCGTCTCGCCGGGCCGGGGCAGGCGTGGCACCGTCAGAACGAGATCGATGTTCAGGCTGCCCAGCACAAGAATTCTGGCCAGCGATTCGACTGGCGACAGGGCTTACGCCTTTCGGTAGGGCTTGCCGTCGGCGGCTGGGGCTACCGCGCGCCCCATGGCACCGGCGACGACAATGATGGTCAACAAATACGGCAGCATGCCAAGAAACTGAAACGGGATGTGCACGCCGGTGATCTGGATGCGGCCGCTGAGCGCCTCGGCGCCCGCGAACAATAGACACGCGTAAAAGGCGCCCAGCGGCTTCCACTTGCCGAAGATCATTGCCGCGAGCGCGATGAAGCCCCGGCCGCCCGTCATGTTGGGCAGAAACTGGCCAATCTGCTGGAGCGAAAAATAGGCGCCGCCCAGCCCTGCCAGACCGCCACTGAGGATCACGGCGACGTAGCGTACGGCGTAGACATTGATGCCCACGGTGTCGGCGGCCAGCGGATGCTCGCCAACGGCCCGGGTTCGTAGCCCCCAGACGGTATAGAACAGTAAAAACTGAATCAGAACGATCGCCAGCAGCATGGCGTACGTAATCGGCTGATGGATGAATAAGATCGGGCCGATGACCGGGATCTTGGACAGCAACGGGATCTGCCAGGTCGGTAGCACGCCGGGCCCGGCGACGGAGGCTTCTTGCAGAAAGCCTTTGAAAAATACACCGGTGATGCCCAGGGCGAGAATATTTATCACGAAGCCGCTCACGATCTGATCGACCATCAGGCTGATCGAGAGCGCCGCGTGCAGGCTGGCGATCAGGACGCCGGTCAAGACCCCGGCGAGCACGCCCAGCCAGAGATTGTGGGTCTGGAAGGCGACGACGTAGCCGGTGAAGGCGCTCATCAGCATCATGCCCTCGAGCGCGATGTTGACGACGCCGGAGCGTTCGCTGACGACGCCGCCCAGGGCGGCCAGCGTCAGCGGCGTGGCCTCGTTCAACGTCGCCGCCAGGAGCCCGATGATGACGTCTATAGCGCGGCTCCCTCGGTCTCGCTGGCGATTTTGATGGCCGGCGCGGGTGCGCGGCGCAGACGGAAAATCCATTGGAAGAGCACCGGCGCTGCGATGAACATGATGACCGTCGCCTGCACGACAGAGATCACATCCGCCGAGACCTGCGTCTGGAATTGCATGAAGCGCGAGCCACTGCTCAGGGCGCCGAAGAGAAACGCCGCGGGGAGTATCGCCCACGGGTTGCTCCGCGCCAGCAGCGCGACGGCGATGGCGTCGAAGCCATAGCCGGTCGAAAAGCTTGGCGGCATGTAGTGCGAGACGCCCAGGACTTCGTCGGCCCCGGCGATACCGGCGAGGCCGCCGGAGATGCCCATGGTGGCGAGCAGTGTCCATGCGACGGAGATTCCTGCGGCCCGGGCCGCCGTCGGGCTGAAGCCGACGGTACGGATCCTGAAGCCGATCGTGGTCCGATCGAGTAGGAACCAGATAACGGGGATAGCCAGAAGCGCGAGCAAGAGTCCGGCATGGAGACGAGTGCCCGAGGCCAGGATCGGCAGCTGCGCCGCCGGATCGATGTAGGGTGTCCGCGGCGCCGATGATGCCTTATCGACCATGGGACCGTTGTTGATCAGAAAATTCACGAGCGCAAAGGCGACGTAGTTCAGCATGATCGTGGTGATGACTTCATGGGCGCCAAAACGCGCCTTGAGAATGCCCGGCACGGCGGCCCAGAGAAAGCCGCCGAGAATGCCCGCCAGCAGGGCCAGCAGGATATGCACGATCGCTGGCAATCCGTGCAGGTTGTACCCGATGAAGACGCCGAAGAGCGCCCCGATGTAGAACTGGCCTTCAGCGCCGATGTTGAAGAGGCCGGCGCGAAAACCCAGGGCGACGCCAAGCCCCAGAAAAATATATGGCGTGGTCGCGATCAGGGTCTCGGGTAATGCCCGTGGATTGATGAAGGCGCCCTGGAACAAGGCATAGAAAGATTGCCAAGGGTCGGAGCCGCTGAGGGCAACGGCCAGGCCGGCGACGACGAACCCGGCAATCACGGAGATGACAGGAAGTAATACGGCGGCCAGGAGGGCGCGAGAGCGCTGATTCATGATCAGGCTGCTCCGGCCATCATCAAGCCGATGCGCTCTCGCTCGGCATCCTTGCCTTCGAGCACGCCAACGATCTGGCCTCGGTACATGACGGCCACGCGGTCGGCCAGTGATAACACCTCGTCCAACTCTGACGAAACGAGCAGCACGCCCAGGCCGGCATCGCGCTGCGTCACGATCTGTTTGTGAATAAATTCGATCGAGCCGACGTCGAGGCCGCGGGTCGGCTGGCTGGCGATGAGAACTTTCGGGTTGCGCCCCAGCTCGCGGGCGGCGACGACTTTCTGTTGATTCCCGCCGCTGAGGGATGCCACGGGTTGGGCCGGTGACTTGGCGCGAATGTCAAAAGCCTTGACGAGCTTTTTGGCATAGCTCAAGACGGCGCCGAGCTGGCGGACGATCCCTGATGCGAAGGGCGGGCGATCATACGTCGCGAGCACCAGGTTGTCGGCGATCGAGTGCTCCAGGACGATGCCCATGCGATGCCGATCGGCCGGTATGTGGCCGACGCCGAGCGAGATAAACGTCCGCGCCGACGTGCGCGTCACATCGCGCCCGTTGAGCAAGATGGTTCCTGCCCGGGGCTGGCGGAGCCCGACCAGGGCTTCGACCAGCTCGTTCTGGCCGTTGCCTTCGACACCGGCGATGCCGACGATCTCGCCCGAACGGACCTCGAGATCGACGCCGTTGACCGCCGTCTGACGCCGTTCGTCTTCGACGACGAGATGCTGGAGCTGCATGACGGCTTTGCCCGGACGAGCCGGCTGCTTGTTGACCTGCAGCATGACCGGCCGGCCGACCATCAAGCGGGCGAGGTCGGCGGGACTCGACTCACCAGGCGTCGTCGTCGCGACGACTTTGCCATGACGCATCACGGTAATCCGGTCGGCGATGTCAATCACTTCACCGAGCTTGTGCGTGATAAAAATAATTGCCTTGCCTTCTTTGGCGAGGCCCCGCAGGATCTCGAAGAGACCCTGGGCCTCCTGCGGGGTCAGGACAGCCGTGGGCTCATCCATGATCAGCAGGCGCGCGCCTCGATAGAGCGTTTTCAGGATCTCGACTCGCTGCTGCATGCCGACGGAAAGATTCGCGACGCGCGCCGCGGGGTCGACCTCCAGCTGATATCGAGTCGCCAGCGCGCTGACCTGCTTGCGTGCCTTTGCGACATCGACGGTGCTGACCGGGCCGACCGTCTCGTGGCCCAGGATGATGTTCTCGGCAACGGTCAATGGAGGAATCAACATGAAATGCTGGTGCACCATGCCGATGCCGAGCCGGATCGCGTCGGTCGGGCCATGGATCGTCGCCGGGCTGCCGTCGTAGATAATCTCGCCGTTGTCGGCGCGGACCAAGCCGTACACGACGTTCATGAGGGTCGTCTTGCCGGCGCCGTTCTCTCCCAGAAGCGCGTGGACCTGGCCCCACTCGATGACCAGGTCCACGTTGTCATTCGCCCGGAGATCTCCGAAGGTCTTGACGATCCCTCGGAGCTCCAGCGCCGGTGACGCGTTTACGAGTATTTCGTGAGCCCCTCCGCCCCTGTGCTCAGGCTGCCATCCTTGAGTTTGGTCATGATGTCCTGAAGCTTGGTCTTGATGTCGGCCGAGACTTTCGAGTCCCAGTCGTGGTAGGGCGCCAGTCCAACGCCGCCGTTCTTGATGTCGAACGTCTGGACGCCACCGGATGGCCACTGACCCTTGGCAGCGCTCGCGATGATCGATTTGACCGCGACCGAGATGTTCTTCAACGCACTGGTGACCAGGCATGGATCGACATCCGGGTAGGTCAAGTACTGATCGACGTCGACGCCGATGCAAGGCTTATTGGCCTCTTTGGCGGCGAGCAGTGCGCCGTTGCCGGTCGCGCCACCGGCTGCAAAGATCACGTCGGCGCCGCCGCTGAGCTCATCCTGCGCCCGCGCCTTTCCCCAGTCGGGGTCGGCGAACGCGTTGGCGGCCGCCGGGTGAAAAACACCGTCGACCTTGATGCTGGGGTTGATGTACTTGGCGCCGTTTTCATAGCCTTTGCGGAACTGGACGACCGCCGGGACATCGAGACCGTAGACGCCACCGACGTGGTTGGTCTTCGACAGCAGGGCGGCGAGTGCGCCGACCAGGAACGCCCCCTGGTCCTGCTTGAAGAGCAGCCCGGTGAAGTTCGTCGGCGCCACCGGATCGGCGAAGTCCGCCGAGTCGACGATCGAGAACTTGACGCTCGGATTCGCCTTGGCCGCTTTCAGCGTGTCGTCCCCGAGCAAGAACCCGGCAGCGACGACCATGTCGTATTTCTGGTCGACAAATTGCTGGATGTTCGGCGTGTAGTCGGTCGGTTGCTTCGACTCCAGGAACTTGCCCTGCACGCACAGGCTCGAGTCGGCTTGCGCGTCCTGGACGCCCTTCCAGCCCGCGTCGTTGAAGCCCTTGTCGCCGAGCTTCCCGATGTCGGTGACGAACCCCACTTTGAATGTCTTCGAACAGCTCGAGGCCGCCGGTCCGCTACTTCCGCCGCAGCTCGCCAGCACCAGGGCGCCGACCACCGCCAGCGGGATAAGAATCTTCCGCACGCGCTTCCCCTCCTTTTGTCTCCAATGCCGGCCAGGGGCCCGCAGAGGTTTTCCCGACGGCTATTCTTTCACGATCTCGGCCGGTTTGCCAGAAGCCTAAGAATCGCTAATGTCTGGCCATGACATCCCGGATCGACTGGGTGCGCGCCAACTGCCGGTTGCTGCTGGCGATCGCCGAGGAGTTCGCGGCGACACAACCATTTCATGGTCTGACCATTGGCACGGGGATCCACCTCGAGCCCAAGACGGTGGCCCTGCTGTTGACGCTGAAGACGGGTGGCGCCAGGCTCGTCTGCACCGGGAATCTCAATAGCACCCAGCCCGAAGCGGTCGAGTACCTGAGGGCCAATGGCGTCGACGTCATCGGCGATCGGACGACGGACGAGCGCGAACATGATCGATATCTCCGTCAGGTGCTTGCGGCCGAGCCGCACTTGCTCCTGGACAACGGCGGCGATTTATTCGCGCGATATCTTGACCACAGGTATGGACAGTTGCTCGGTGGCACCGAGGAGACGACCTCCGGCCGTATGCGACTCGCCAGGCTCCGGTCACAGCTGGCGCGACCCATCCTGGTGATCAACGACAGCCCGATCAAGCAGTTCGCGGAAAACCGTCACGCCGTAGGCCAGAGTGTCTTGGAATCGTTCCTGCGAATTACCAACCGGGCGACGAATGGCCGAAATGTCCTGGTCTTCGGCTATGGATCCGTGGGCCGGGGCATCGCGGCGAGCTTTCGTAACGCCTATGCCTCAGTGGCCGTTGTCGAGCCGGATCCGGTGCTGCGACTGGAGGCCAGCTTCGACGGTTTCGCGGTGCCGGAACGGACGACCGGGCTGCGCCAGGCCGACATCGTCATCACGGCCACCGGCGCCCAGGACGTCATCACCGAGGCAGACCTCGATGTTCTTCGACATCGGGTCGTGTTGATCAACGCCGGACACTTTCCGGCAGAGATCGCTGTCGACCGGATCGTGGCCGACGCGCGGGTCACGGGGCGCCGCGACGGTCCCGAGGGCATCACGACACTCGAACTGACAAACGGGCGAGAGATCCACGTCCTGACGGGCGGGCACATGGTGAACCTGGGTGGGCCGAGGCCACTCGGGAATTCGATCGAGTCCATGGACCTGGGCTTCGCGCTGCAGGCGAGGTGCCTCGAGGCCGTCGCGTGTGGACGCACGAGCCCCGACGACGTGCTCGTGCCGGTTCCGTCGTGGATCAATGCCCTCGTGGCCGAGGCGTTCCTGCAGCTCTATCCCGGCTGAGAGCTTACGGGCTCACCGAGATCGATCCCGCGGCCAGTAGGTCCGCGATCGTCAGGACGCGGTCCCGAATGGCGTTGGTCAGCTCAGGCGCGGTGCCCATGCTGAGGCCAACCGCGCGCTGGGCGACGCCGAGGGAGCGGACGCCGCTCTGCCAGTCGCCGGCGATGGCGTCGGCCACGATCATCTTGACGCCGCGATCGACGAATTTCACGCTGGTCGCGATCACACACGACGGCTCGCTGGACGGGGCGAGATCTTCGCTGATACAGAACGCGCCGGATTGCGTGGCGCCGAGCAGCGCGCCCTGGCCCGTCGTACCGCCGGTGCCAAAGATCACGTCGGCATGCTCGTGGACGAACGATCGAGCCTGGGCGGCGCCCCAGGCCGGATCGGCATAGGGCGCGCTTGCGGCCGGCTGGTAGGCGCCCAGCACCCGGACGCCCGGGCTGACGTATCGCGCGCCGCGCTCGAAGAAGGTCCGGTTCGTTGTGTCCATTGCGCCCGCGGGGCCATACACACCCGCGACGAAATGGCTCCGGGTCAAGATCCCGGCCAGGGCGCCGGCCAGAAAGGCGGCCTGGTCCGAGCGAAACGTCAGCACAGCCAGGTTGGGAACGTCCGGGGGCATCACGATGGGATCGACCAGCGCGAAATGCGTTGTCGGGTTGGCCCGCGCGATCTCGACAACGGCATCGGTCATTAGAAAGCTGCCGGCGATCAC
>VBFR01000104.1 GCA_005889345.1 Chloroflexota bacterium | reverse complement strand
CGCCGCCAAGCGGTGAGTAGGCGACAAAGCCGATGCCGAGCGTTCGCGCAGCCGGCAGAATCTCGGCCTCCGGGTCACACGTCCATAAGGAGTACTCGGTTTGCAGGGCGGTCACCGGGTGGACCGCGCGCGCGCGACGAATCGTCTCGGGGGCAGCTTCTGAGAGGCCGATGGACTTTCGTCGGATCCTGCACCGGTGTAATAAGCGGACATTCCCATGGCCCCGAGTCCGATCCGAGATACCTCAAGGTTGTCGAGTGAGACGTACCTCATGCTCATCCTCCTACCGTAACAACAGTCGCATTCCCGGATCTCAAGCCCAACCTGGACTTGCGGATCGCAGAGACACGCTAGCCGGTCACTCCCAGGTCGTTGCTGCGCACGGCTACCGTATGGCGTCGTCTGGCGATGACGACAAAGGCGGCCACCGCTGCCCCGGTGAGCGCGAGGTTGCGCATCCACGATCGGTTCAATCGGTGTCCCAAGAGATGATCGAGCGACAGGGTGCCGGGGCCGGTGAGCGCGAGGGCGGCGGCGCTCCACCCGAGGACGGCCGGATACTCGAAACCGCCCTTGCCGTTGAAGAAGCCCTTGTCGACGTGCATCGATGAGGCGACGATCATCGTGCCGGCCACCGCAGCGCTGGCGCCGGGAGTACCGAGCCCGACCGAGAGCAGGGCTCCCCCGGCGGCTTCTCCGAGACCGGCCGCGATCGCGTTGAGCTTGCCCGGGCGGAATCCGAAGCGTTCAAACGTGGCGCCGGTCCGCTCGAGACCCGCGCCGCCGAACCAGCCGAACAGCTTCTGAGCGCCGTGGGCAAACAGAGCGCCGCCCACGGCTACCCGCAGGGCGAGCAGCCCGCCATCACGCGCCTTCATAAATGGAATGTATACCACAAACCGTTTGCCCTATGCAATTCGTTGGTCAGTCATATATTATTAACGCGTGCCCGGTAACCTGACCAAGACGGTGACCGACCAGCGGCTCCTGCCTCTGCTGGAGCACCTCGCCCGTGTGGGTCGACGCGCGTTCGAGACCACGCTCGAGCCGGGCGGCCTCCGCCCGCGTCACCTCATAGCGTTGAAGCTGCTCAGCGAACGGGGACCTGCGAGCCAGCAGGCCCTCGCTGACTCTCTGAGCCTGGATCCGAGCAACGTCGTGGGCCTGCTCAACGAGCTCGAAGAGCGCAAGTTGATCACCCGTCGCCGCGATTCCGCCGACCGCCGCCGCCACATCGTCGAGCTATCGCCCCGCGGGAAGAGGGAGCTCTGCGACGCATACGATCGCCTTCGCCGTATTGATGACGACTTGCTGAGGCCCCTCAGCGCGCAGGAGCGGGTGACGCTCTACGACCTGCTGGTTCGGGCGGTTGGGGCTAAGACGCCTCCGTGCGACATCCCTGAGGAGTCAGCAGCGCTGCAACCGGTGGGCAAGAGCAAGCCATGAGCACTCAAGAACTCGAGCTCGGCTTGGACACCTTCGGCTACATCACCGTTGATGAGTCCGGTCGGCCCCTACCTCCTGATGTCGTGATCCGCAATTACGTCGAGGAGGCTGTCCTTGCTGATTCGGTTGGAATCGATTCATTCAACATCGGCGAGCACTACCGGCCCGACTTCATGGACTCGGCCGCTCACGTCATGTTGGCGGCGATCGCCGGCCGAACCAAACGCATCCGGCTCGGCACGGCCGTTACCGTGCTGAGCACGCAAGACCCGGTGCGCGTGTACACCAACTTCGCGACCCTCGATGCCGTGTCGAACGGCCGGGCACAGCTCGTCGTCGGTCGTGGCTCGCTAACCGAGTCCTTTCCCTTGTTCGGGTTCGACCTCGCCGACTACGAGGAGCTGTTCGAAGAGAAGCTCGACTTATTCACGCGCTTGCTCCGGGATCAACCTGTGACCTGGTCCGGCAGGTTTCGATCGCCGCTCGTAAACCAATACGTCACCCCGGCTCTCCCCGAAGGACACCTCCCCACCTGGGTTGGTGTCGGTGGGAGCCCGCAGTCGGTGGTCCGGGCCGCCCGCTACGGCCTGCCCTTGATGCTCGCCGTGATCGGCGGACCGCCCGGTCGCTTCGCACCGTTGGTCGAGCTGTACAAGCGCGCGCTCGAGGCGTACGGGCACCAGCCACTGCCGATTGGTATGCACTCTCACGGATACATCGCGAGGACAGATCAGGAGGCCGTTGACATCCAATATCCATACTGGGAGGAGACGTTCGAGAAGGCCGCGCTCGAGCGCGGATGGGCACGCCCGACGATGGCCAGATTCCAGGCCGAACGCGCCGGCGGATCGCTCTATATCGGATCGCCTGAAACGGTAGCTACAAAAATAGCCGCCATGATGCGACTGCTCGGACTCAGTCGCTTCGACCTGGCGTACGCCACGGGACGAATGCCGCACAAACAGAGGCTGGCGACCATCGAGCTCTACGGACGCGAGGTGATTCCGCGGGTGCGCGAGCTCCTGGCCGATCATCCCGTGCCTCCGATTTCAGCGAGCTACCCGTCGACGGGAGTGACGGCTCAATCCGGTGTCTAGCAGTCAAACCGGCGACCGGCGCCTGGGGATTGTCGGCGCCGGCAGGGTCGGAACGACGATCGCGCGCGCGGCCGTCGCGGCCGGCTACGACGTAGCCATCTCCGGTTCCGGAGCTGCCGATCGCATCGCGCTGATCGTTGAGGTGCTCGCTCCAGGGGCTCGCCCCGCAACGACCAACGAGGTCGTCCGCCACGCCGACCTCATCGTCCTCGCCGTGCCGATGCATCGCTTCCGAGAGTTACCTCGCGATCTCTTTGCCGGCAAGATCCTCATCGACGCGATGAACTATTGGGAGGAGATCGACGGCGTCGATCAGGAACTAGCCACAGCGCCAGCCGGCACGAGCGTCGTCGTACAGGAGCGGTTCCCCTCGGCCCGGGTGGTGAAGAGTCTGAATCACATTACCTACTACAAGTTCGACGAAAGCAGGCTTCCGCATGGAGCGTCGGGACGCATCGCCATCGCGGCGGCAGGTGACGACCGAGCCGCAGTCGCCGCGGTGATGCAGCTGATCGATCGACTCGGATTCGATGCTGTCGATGCCGGACCGCTCGAAGCCGGCCTGGCGCTGGAGCCGAACGGGTCAGTGTTCGGCGTCTCGTACAGCGCCGACGACCTGTCGAATCTTCTCCGGCCCACTGCCTCGTCAGCATGAGCTCGCAGTTGTGGCCATTTGTGTCAGCTGCCGAAGAAATCTAAAAGAACCGGCGCTAAAACCATGGGAGCGATGTCATGGGACTGACCCTCGAGAGCCCGAACCTGACCGTTGGGGAGCGCAGCGGCCAGTGCTTTCGCGGCATCGCCCATGAAGGCTGGGCTTTGCCCGCCATAGACGACGAGCGTCGGCATCGTTATCGACTGCAGCGCGGCCGCAGGCAGCGTCAGGTCGCCGACCACCCTGGCGTCGTACACCAGCGTGTGAGCAGTGGCTTCGAGTGCCGGCCTGAAGGGGGCATGTCTCAATTGGGCAACGACGGGTTCAGGAATCCCGACCAGCCTGGTCTGGAATAGCTCGACTGCGTCGCCTCGGCGACCCGACGCGACGAGCCTCGAGAGCTGATCGGCCATGTCCTTCGGCGGCCGTGGAACACCATCGCCGACTACGAACACCGCTTCGTAGAGGGCAAGTTTCGTGATCTTGAGCCCACGAGCTGCCCCCTCGAGGGCGAGGTTGCCCCCGGATGAATAGCCGAACACGCCCGCCGCTCCGCCCACTTCGCGAATGAGCGCATCAAGATCCTCGACCTCGCGCTCGACCGTATACGGCTGCGTATCTCCACTTGCACCGCGGCCCCGCCGATCGTAGTTCAACACGGTTAACCCCGGCTCCAGGGCCTTAGCCAGCGGCGCACCCGTCGATCGATCGTTGAAGGCCCCAACCACGAGGATGACCGGTGGACCCTGACCCGCCTGATCGAAAGCGATTTTGGTCCCGTCAGCCGAACGTACTGTTCTCATGGATAGCCTCCTACCGGGTTCTCCTAGGTTTTCTGCTCACTCAGACGGAAATGAGCGGAAAACTGTTCGCTTTAGAGTGTCGGCGGGAGTCCGAACGCCGCGAACAGGTCCGCATTGACAAACCGGGTGATCTCGATCACCCGATCGCCCTCCAGCCGCAGGACATCGAGGCCGAGCGCTCGGTAGGCGGAGTCGCCCGGCCGGCGAACATAGGCAGCGACCGCCGGCTGTCGGTTGGCGGCTGTGGCCACGGTCCGGAATTGACCCAGGTATGCCGACGAGGCGGGGTCTGTCGAGAGTACGAAAGCGGTCGCGATCTCCTCGCGATCCTGGAACCAGGTCGGGAACGGCGGCATCGTGAGGCGAACTTCCTCGCGCAGCAGGGCCGTCAACGCCGCAACGTCCGCCCGGTCGGTGGCATCCATGTAGCTCTCGAGCAACTTCCGCTCAGCGGTGGTGGGTGTCGCCGCCGCCGACCACTCCAGCCGGCGCTCGGGCAGTCGCTTTCGCATCAAGGATCGGGCGCGATGCAGAGCGCTGTTCACGGCGGCCACACTGTCGTCGAGCAGGCTCGCCGTCTCCTTCGCGGACCATCCGAGCGCATCGCGAAGGATCAGGATTGCCCGCTGCCGTGGAGGAAGGTATTGGATTGCAGCCAGGTAGGCAAGCTCGATGGTTTCCCTCGCGATCGCCAACGCGTCTGGCTCTGCGTCGCTGGAGACGATCTGGTCGAGCAGCCGATCCGGATAGGGCTGGAGCCATTTCACAGCATTCGGCTCCTCGGCTTGCGAACTGTCGAGTGACAGGAGGCGGCCACCCCGGCGTTCAAGAACGTCGAGGCAGGCGTTCGTCGCAATGCGGTAGAGCCAGGTTCGAACCATGGAGCGTCCCTCGAACCCAGCCCGGCCCCTCCACGCCCGCAGGAGCGTCTCCTGCACCAGGTCTTCCGCCTCATCGAATGAGCCCAGCATCCGGTAGCAGTGCACGTGGAGCTGACGTCGGAAGGGCTCGGTGAGGGCCGCGAAGGCCGCCTCATCTCCAGATCGCACATCGGCAACCACGCCGGCGACCTCTTCCTGATTCATTTCGCGAACACTCCATGCTCCATGGAACTCCCTACCCGGACAGCAGCATCTGAATGCCACGAACTATCAGGAGAATGCACAACCCGCCGATGACGAGGAAAAGGCCGATGAGCACTACGGACGCTATCCCGTAAAGCGAGGGGACTAAAACGTATCCGATACCGGCGATTGCGACGGCGATAACAAGGAGCGTCCAGATCGTTATTCCCAGGTTCTTGGGGTCGGTGGCTAATGGAGACCACCCTCGATAGAGAGACATCTGTTTCCAGTATCAGCGGGGCCTACCCGCGAGCCAGCCGATGAGTCCGACTCCAGCAATGATCGCCGCGAAGATCGCAACCGCCCACGGTCCTTCGTGGGCGAGCGCGATAGAGCCGATGGCGATGCATATCCCAAACACACCAACCAGGTAGAGGTTTCTCCCTTGCGGACTGAGTCGCCTGTACCAGCCGGGCGCTCCACGACTGCGAAGTTCGTTTTCATATGCGCTGCTCCGGTCCGCGTGGCTTAGGGTGCGGTAATAGAGATGGCGTGCCCAGTACCACTGGACGCCCCGGATGGTCATCATGACGAAGGACACCAGACCGAGCAGCAGGAGCAGGACGCCTATCAGCAAAGCTGGAGTCTGAAGCGACGGCGCGACCAACATGACGATGACGCACGCTTGGCCAGCGATGATCAGGTAGAAGGACCTCAAACCCCACTTCGCCCACTGTCCGTGGCCTCGCGTGTAGTCCGGAGACACCGCCCGCATTGGCCCTCAGTCCCATTCTCCGGGACCGAGCGGGGGAAACCGAAATTCAAGGCGCTTGTAGTGTCAAAACTCGCAAGTTTGCCTCCGTTTGCGTTGTCAACGATCTAGTGAAGACCCCGCCCAAGAGTAAGGAAAGCTTGCGCCCGTTGGAGACTGGCGCCTGAGCCTGGCCCGGGTCCTCCCGGACCACGACGAGGAAGACCCTCGGCGGGGTGGCGGCTCCTCGCCAGCTCCCGCTCCCCTCGCACTCTGGAGCTGGTGGACCCTGGGGGTGCTGCTCATAGCCCTGGTGCCACGTCTGATCTATCTCTTTGCCGTCTCGAATCCCGAAAACGCCGGCGACGGGCTGTACACGGATGTGTACCAGCACTGGCAGATCGCCTACCTCACCAAAGAGATCGGCTTGAGCCACGGCCTGCGCCTCTGGGACCTCAAGGGTGTGGAGTACTTCTGGGGTAGCCTGCACCCGATCATCCTCGTCATCCTCTTTTTTGTCACGGGCTCGACTGACATCGTGCTCGCAAGGCTGCAGAGTCTTGCCTTCGGATCGCTCGGCGTGGTGTTGATTTTCCATCTCTGCCGGCGCTATTGGAACCTCTCGGTCGCTGTTGCCGCGACGGCTTTTGCCGCTATCGCGCCCACGAGCGTCTTTAACGATTCGTCCGGGATGCTCGAGCCGATGGGAGTCAGCCTGTCCCTCCTCGGTATCTGGCTCCTGCCGAAACGCTCCTTGGGGGCCGGGATCGCGTGGGGGCTTGCCACCGCGGCCCGACCCGAGGCCTGGCTGTCTTCACCCGGGCTTGTCCTGGCGTCGTTTCTGCGGCGTGCGACCGTCCGCCGATGGTTTGTACTGCTTCTCGGGTTTGTGGGCGTCATGGCCGCCCAAATGGCATTCCTCAACGACCGGACCGGCAACCCCATTTATCCGCTGTACTGGAATTACCTGGCCAATGCCGGTGGCCTGTGGATGAAGCCGCTGATCGCGAGCCAGCAATCAGCACGGCCGTGGTTTGTAGCCCTCTGGGCAATGGCGACCGTCGGCCTGCTGACGACCCTCTGGCGCCGACCGCGATCGTACTTGCTCTTGCTTTATGGATTCGGTTCTTGCGCGCTGGTCTTCGGTCTGTTCGGTCTAACGGCATTTATCACCGAGTGGTACCCCTGGCGGTGGATGATGTGGATCCTCGCCTTTCCGTATGACTTCGCTGCCCTACTCGTTGCGATTGGCTTGTTCGTTCTCGTGCCTCGCTACGTGGGAAGGGGAGTTCGACCGGTCACCTGGGTGTCGGCCGGGATCCTGCTGTTCGCCGTGCAGCTGACCTGGATCCCGATCGAGACGGCGTACACGAGCACAGCGCCGGCCTGGAACACCGACGTGGCCACGGGACGCTACATCGCCGGCATCTTCGGTCAGGCCGAGTATCGCGCCGGCGCGCTCAGCCTGCCCCCGCCCGACCATCCCGCCGTGACGTATGCGCTCGTGCACTATGGTGGGCTAGACGGCGGGCACTTTATCAGCCAGTTGTACGACCCGTTCTACTACCTACCGGCTGGCTACCACTACGCCGATCATCCAGCGACCGCGGGCGTGCTCCTGCAATGCTGGCTGTCCACTAGCAATACCTCCATCCTGGTGATGCCGGACGATCGTGCGGACTACGTCGCCTACGCGGCGGACCATCCGGCCTGGTTCGAGATGGTTGGGCGTGTCGCAGAGTACGGCTGGACGATCGAGGCCGTCCACGTCCCCGCGCCATCGCCGCAGGCATGTGCTCAGTCGGCTCTGAACGCCCGAGCTGGTGGCCGGTAATTTCCGCGGCTCAGACGGCTTCGTCGGCCAAGGGAGACTGCTCCTCGCGCTCAGGGGATCAGATGTACCGGGCCGCCCTTCAGGCCGACGGCCACAGTGACCGTGTCGTCGGCGACCGTCCCCGCACCGGTGACGTACTGCAGCCGCCACCATTCCTGACCCGGTGGCGGGTTGTAGGAGGACGGGACTGGAATCTCGAGGTGGATCCACTGGTTGTCGGAAGACTGACCGGTATTAGGGTTGTATGCGACGAAGGACGCGAGCCGGTTGGTGGCGGCGCTCGCCCAAACCGTGTACTGCCGGGTCGCGAGATTCGACCGCTGGGTGCCAAGGTCATAGATGTTGATGCCCAACGGCGAGCTGGCAACCGCTCCTGATGGGTTCAAGATATTGATGGCGACACTGCCGTTGCTGCTGGAAATGTCACCGACGTCCCAGAGGTCGATCGTGACCGTCAGTCCGGCATAGTCTCGGGTCAGCTTGAACAGGTCCATGGTGAAACTTCCTCCGCTCCCGGCGTCGAATGGGGTAAAGAAGCACATGTCGTCCCAGGCCGTCACCTGGCAGGTCGCGCAGCTGGTCCGGTTCATGTCGCCGTTGACCGCGCGCAGCGCATAGCCCTTCTTGCCAAGCGTATTCAAGCTGGTGAAGGTCCGCCCGTTGTTGTCCAGCGTGTCGACCCGCAGCCGGTAGGTCCCCGGTACAAGGACGCCGGCCTGGTCGTAGGTGCTGAATGCGCCCGTCTGGCGCAGGCTGACCAGGCCACCGTCCCCTGGCCCGCTGTACGTGGCCGCGTCGATCCAGTTGTGATAGATGAGCATGTTGGTCGGAAGACCACCCGAGTACTGCTGCGTCACGGTGCGGCCGCGGTTGGTGCCGCCCATGATCAGGTACTGATTCGACCCTAGCGCCCAGTTGCTGGCATTGATGGGAAGAACGGTCAGCTGCGAGAGAAGCACGTCTGTGCCGCGAATGAAGAGATTGTTCACCCGGTACAGGCTGTAGCGCATCGCTGAGAAACTAGTGGGCACAGCGCTCATCTCGTCGTCCTCGTGATACCAGGTGTTCCCGCCGGTCGAACAGGAGCGCAGAGCTGGGTTCTGGTTGTTGTTGTCGCAGAAGTTCGGGATCCCGCTGAAACCGTCAGGGGCATAGACGGCGTTGTAGATTTGGATCACGCCACCCGGACCGCCGGCGGGGATGGTGATGCGGAAGTTGTAGCCTCCCCGATCGGAGACCGTCGGGTCCATCGCTTCGGTCGCATTGACGTAGCCGATCTGGTGTACGTCGTCCGAGGCGCCGTTGGACGCCGGCGGATTGTTCGGGCTTGGCGTGAACGCATCGCCATACCCACGGTCTACACCCCAGCCCTCCGTCCGCATGAAGTAGAAGCTCGTGCGACCTAAGTCACCGAGCGCCGCCCCCAACTGGCTTCCCGGCTCTCCGAGCGAGATCGGCGGTAGGAAGGCAGCAACGGCGATCTTTTTGACCAGGTAGGGCCGGAAACCCAATGCCTCCATGAAGAAGACGGGCGCCAGGCGCTGCACGCTCACCTGGAGACGGTTCGGATAGCCGGGGACCTGAGAGGGCGTGACGAGGATCCCGTTGATGGTGTCGGTATTGTCGAAGCCGTTGCGTCGAGCCTCGTCGAGAGCTCGGTCGGTCGCATCGTTGCGGGAACCCGCCGGCATGGCATTACTCGGACTGAATTGGTCTGGCATGAAGACCACACCCGACAGCGCCGCTGCGGCGGCGGCGCGCTCAGCGGCAACACTGTAGAAGTACCCAACCAGCATGTCGACCGCCAGACCGACCCCGCCGATCAGAAGCGTGCCGGCCAGGGCGACCACGACGATTCCCTGCCCGAGCTGCGACCGAAGCGCCCGCGGCTCCGGTCCATCGTTCGACGCTGAGCGGTCCTTGGCGCTCATCCTAGGATCGGCGCCGCCTTCATCACGGAATAATCAGACAGGATCATGTTCCTCGGAAAGATTCCGCCCGGCGGGCTGTATTTCCAGACCAGCCGAACGCCAACGGACGTCTCGTTTGGCGGCGTCTGCCGCCGGTTGGTGATGGGGAATGTCTGGACTCCTGTTGTCACGCTGCCGGCGGGGCTGATCAGGTACTGATCAACCGGGTCCTCGCCCGGCTGGTAGCTCCCGTCCGGACTCGTGGGTGCGTAGATGTCGATTTCCTGAACGGTGGCGGAGCTCATCCCGGCCGCCATCGCCAGGACGTTGTGGACGATCTGCATGTCGATGGCGGTCGTCGACACCCCCGGGTTTGTCTGCGAGCCACCGAGCTCGGCAGCCAGGCGAGCTCCCTGTCGTACAGCGGAGCCAGACGTGACTTTGTCCGAGATCATGATGCTGGCGTCGAAGCTGCCCATCAGTAGGAGGGCCAGCAGGGGGGTTAGAATCGCCAGCTCTACCAGGGACTGCCCCAGCTGGCGATGCCGGCAGGAGTCGCCCCGGAATCCGTGGATGGCGCGCATGTCAGTAGCTCTGCGGCTCCAGCCGGATGTAATGGGTGGCGGTGCTTCTCATCGACCCGAGCGGCGCCAGAAAGCCCGCCTTCCAGGTATAGGTAAAGTGGACGGTCACGCCGAGGAAGTCATTGGTCCCATTGCCG
>VBFR01000258.1 GCA_005889345.1 Chloroflexota bacterium | reverse complement strand
GGCCGGCAGGCCGCCACCCGTTCGCGCCAGGGTAGGGGTCGTCGGGGTGGCAGTGGGAGCAGCCGTCGCCGTCACCACCGCGGTGCCCGTAAACGAAAGGTTGCTGAGGATGGCGGTGCCCGTTTCGTCCTGCACAATGTCGATGGACGTCACCGTCTTGCCGACAATTCCGCCATTGCCACTGCCGTCGCCGGCGGCGTCAAACTTGAAGCTGACGTGGTTCCCACTCTTGTTCGCCGCGCAGCCGAAGAAGTGGGTCTTGCCGTCGCTCGTCACCACGTTGAGCCGTGGCGCGCCGGCGCCGCAGTAGCTCGCCGGCGCGAGGTCCCAACTCGCCGCCGTCAAGGTGGTCAGGCCCTTGACCGTTGCGCCCGAGGCCAGGTCGTCCGCCGTGCATTTTGCGGCCGTTGCTTCACCGCAGAGCTTGCTGAGCGTCAGCGTTCCCGCGGCCAGCGCCGCCGAAGACGTTCCGGCCACGTCAGTCGCGGGGCAGCCGTTCGTACCGGGGGTGTCTTCTTTGGTCGCCGGATTGCCGAACGTGGTGTGGCCGCAGGCATAGGCCCAGGGGCTCACCGTCGTGATCGTCGCCGTACTGGCATAGGCCGCCACCGAGCCCCAGGCCAGCGCGGCGATCGCCGATCCAATCATCACAAGTCGCTTCATTAGTCGCCCTCCTTGATCCCACGTCGAAATTCACGGTCCGACAAAGTCGCTTCTCTCAACGTAGCGCGTGGGACTGGCCTGGGGCAACTTTCTGAATCTGGTTGGGCTGACGAACGCCAAGTCGCGTACCCTCGACGCGTCCGCGATTGCAAAAGGCGGCCTCTCGGCCGCCCCTCGTTCCTAGCGGACCGCGGCCGGGGTTTTGGCGCCGGGCGGCGCGTAGGCGGTCTTGGCGGCCTTCGCCTTCTCGAGCACCTTCCGGCCCTCTTCCGGCGTGATCAGCTTGATCGTCCGCAGGTTGCGTAACGACCCCGAACTGCCGACCGCCACCGACACCGCGGCCGCTGAAATATCGTCGGGTGCGTCGATGATCGCCAGGTAGTCGTCATCGCCAAAGCTCCAGAAGAACTGTTCCAACTTGCCGCCGGCGGCCTGCGCCACCTTTTGCACGGCGGCCACTCGATCCCCCCGGGTTGTCGATCATCTTTGACCATGCTTCCGCCGTATAGCCGCCGATCACTGCATACTTCGCCATCGTTACCACCTCCTTGGTGAGGCCATCCTACGCCCCAGAGTGTCAGCCGCAGGTAAAGCCGCCGATCGAGAAGACGTTCGTCATGCCGGTCGCGCTGACGCTCATGTGGTCGACCATGTGGAAGGTGATGGTCGAGCCGTCGGTCCCGCTGAGGGTTGCATTGAAGGTGTCGTGGAAGACGGCGTTGTTCTTGTTGAGGCTTGCGCCGAACCACACGGTGATGTGGCCGGAATAGCTAGGCTGTTTCGTATCGGTCGGGACAAAGGTGACTGATCCCGTTTGCGTCTGGGTCACCCACACGTCGGACGCCCCATTGACGTTGATATGGAATATCGAGTTGGTGTAAACGAAGGTCAGGGTGCCGGGAACGAAGCTACAGGGGTTGGACGATGGCATCGAAACGGTCTGATTCTTTACGACCATCGTTTGCGAGCAGTTAGGGACGACGCTGACGATATTTCCACTGGCATCGAACGTCGCGCAGTTGAGGTGCGTTTCGGCCGCCGATGCACTGATGGATGTCATGCCAAAGCCGGCGACGCAGACAAGTACAGCGAGCAGTCTCCTCATATGTCCTCCCGGGTCCCTTGGGGCCCAGTTCCATGTGGACGTCGACGCTGCGACTTTAACGGCTTCGACATGGTCGTCGCAATAGTGTTTTCCACCGAATCCCGCCCCTGCTAGCAGGTTCGGTAGTTACTGCGCTCGAAACCAAACTGGGAGCCCGGCGTTAACGCAGCCATGAACGGTGAGGGGGAGGCCAGTGGCATGCGCCCGCTCCTGCTCGGTCTGACCCTCCTTCTGACGACGACTACACTCGCGTGAAATCCTGACGGTCTTAGGTTGACTCTGGGCTAGGCGGCCGGTCCAACCACCCCGCGCGAACCGCCGCTAGCAGTCCACCCGTTGTCAGGCAAATCGCACCCACGATGCCGATGACGGTGCTCGCCGCACCGGGCCTTTCGCTCACGCTGAAACCGTACCCTGTGTAGGCCACGAAAAGGAAGAATGTCTGGACGCCTATTCCCAGGAGGATCGATCCGGCGACGATCTGAAGGGTGCGTTGCGTCGAGACCGCGAGCATGATTCCGATGGCAATCGCGATCACGATCACCGCGCCCGGCTCGAGCGCGAACCAGAGGCCGGCGGGGTCTCCAGGGTTGAAGATGGAAGGGGATCCCGTGGAGAAGTGCGCGAAGGGCAGCACGCACGCGGGGATGACGAGCAGCCCCCCTACAATGCCGAGGATTCCGCCCACGATAATCAGGCCTCGGCCCCCCACAGCTTGCCAAGCTTGAGTCCAATTCAAAAGCAAGTCAAGGGGCTTTTGCTGGAACGGTAAGCTTGCCCAAATGCCGCAGGTGAAACAGGATGCAGTCCAGGAGATCAAGGACCGGCTTGACCTGGTGGACCTCATTTCCGAACATTTGCGGCTGCAAAAAGCCGGACGGGATCTGAAGGGTCTCTGCCCCTTCCACCAGGAGAAGACCCCATCCTTATATGTATCGCCGGAAAAGCAGCTCTGGCATTGCTACGGCTGCCAGAAGGGCGGCGACCACTTCACCTTCATCCAGGACATCGAGCACGTCGACTTCCGCGGCGCCCTGCGGCTGCTGGCAGAGAAGACGGGCGTCGTCCTCGAGGAATCGCCGGGCGCCGGCCGTCAGCGGGAGCTCAAACGGACGATCTCGAAGCTAAATTTGCTCGCGGCCCAGTACTTCCATCACATCCTGCTGGAGAACCCGGCGGGTCAGCGGGCGCTGATCCAGCTCGAGTCGCGCGGCGTCACCCGGGCCTCCATGACCGAGTTCCAGCTCGGCTTCGCGCCCGCGGGGCAGCGCAAGGACAACCTGGTGCGGTTCCTGCGAAAGCACGGG
>VBFR01000251.1 GCA_005889345.1 Chloroflexota bacterium | reverse complement strand
TGGGGCCGTGAGCGGGGCCAGCAAACCTGAGAAGTTAACATGCGAGCGGGCCGGGAATGGGAATTACCGCTACTTCGCGGTTCTAATGGAGGGGACCGTTAACGGCAAGCCTTACTTCCTGCGGCTGAACGCCTACCCCTATCACGGAGCGGATACTTATCGCTCCATCTATCACCAACCAGAGGTTCTGGCCGATCAGGGCACCACTGCGACGCCCGATCCACTGATGGACGCAGCACCAAACGGCTACCCGTCGATGGGCTTTCTCAACTTCCTTCCCAAATCAGGATCATCTTTTTCGACTGAGAATCGCGACGGCGCATCAAGCCTGACTGTCAATCCAGACGAACAGAGCGGCGTATTTGGTGCGCGCTTGGTCCAGGCTGGTGTACCGGCGCTCAACGTTGTCGGGGCCTTTGTCTGCGGCCCAGTGAGCGTATTGCCACACCCCTGCTGACCGAAGCTGCTCGTCGTCGAAAGCTCGCGATCGGAAGCGATCCGGAGCGCACGACGTCAGGTCGATCGACGGGGCCCCCTGGACGATCCATTCGGCCAGCACCTGGCCGATACCGGGCGACAGCGAGAAGCCACTCCCGTTGCAGCCGGTCGCGACCCAAAATCCGCGGACGATTGGATGTGGGCCGACGATCAACTGGCCATCGGGGGTCATCGTGAAAAGCCCGCCGCGGTGCTCGTCAACCGGCGCACCGCGCAGGGCGGGGACGCTGACCTCGACCATGGCGCCGAGCCGGTGCAGCACCGACACGTCCAGGGGCACGTCCTGGATCGAGAACTTCTGGTCCTCGCCGCGGATATCCAGAGGAAGCGGATCAGCCTCAAATCCACCCAGCATCAGCCCGCCGCGTGCGGGCCGGACGTATACCGCGCTATCGACGATGCGCAGGATGGGGTGGGCAGCCTCAACCCCATCGATCGGCTTGGTAATGAGGAGTTGGTGGCGCACTGGCATGACCGGCACGACCGCCTGGGCCAGCTCACCGACCCGACGCGCCCACGCTCCGGCAGCATCGACGACGACGGGCGTCGCGAGCTCACCCTGGTCCGTCAGCACCCCGAGCACTTCGTTTCCTCGGAGCCGAATGCCCGTGACTCGGGTGTCCGGAACAATCGTCGCGCCCCGAAGTTCGGCAGCCTGCAGGTAGGCGCGCAACAGGCTGGACGGTTCCTCGATATACACGTCGGCAGCGGTGTGGCAGGCGACCTGAATCCCCTTCGGCTCGAGGAACGGCGCCAGCCGGTTCGCCTCGTGCTTGTCGACCAGTTCCAGGCCGATGCCCCAGGCCGCCGAGCGCTCCGCCTCCGTCCGCACCAGGTCGGCATGTTGGGGAGTGCGTGCCATCATTAGACTGCCTGACCGAACCACCGGCAGCGGCACTCCTGACTCCTGTTCGAAGTGCGTCACCTTGTGGACGCTCAGCTGCGCCAGGCGAGTGCGCGCCTCATCAGCCTGGATCAACTTAAAGAGCCCCGCCGCCCGCGGCGAGGTCTGCGAGGCAGCGGCGAACTGGTCGAGGATGGCAACCCGCCCCATCCCCAGCTTCGCGAGGTGATAGCCCACGCTGAGTCCGAGGGCGCCGGCGCCAACAACGACAGCATCGGCTTCACTGAGCATGTTCGGCCTGTGGATTAGTATCGCCGGTGACACATCAAGATAGGCGGCGCTCCACCCTAAGCTCCAATGTCCGACCAATCGATAGCGGCAGCGCGGCGAGAGATTCGGGGCCTTCTGGCCTTCGCCGCTGTGATTGCCATATCTCTTTTCGCCGACGTCATCAGCGTAACGAGCATGGCGTCAAGCCGACAAACTGAGGGCTGGCTTGTGCTGGGGATAAGCTGGCTCGTTGGGGTAGTTGCCTGTCTGATTCTGGCCCTTACTCTGCGCAACCCGGACGGCACTGTCTTCACGCGAAATCCTCAAATCGTTCAGCAGAACCGGCGTCGGATGAGGCGGTGGACCGGTGGCAGCGGCTTTGCCGTCCTCGTGGGCCTGGGCCTCGCGCTTGGTGCCACTCGCGGAATGTTTCTGGTCGGGCTCCTTGGGGCTTTCACCGGGTTGGCTATGGGCTTTTTCGCCATGACCGTCTACGCCTACTTCGCGATCGTCCGCCCGAGGCTACGCGGTGCAAAAGACCCTTGACAGCCAGCGACCGTAAAAGCTAGCCTCGGTGCGTGGCGCTCCAGGACCGGATCAAGAACGCGGCAACCCCGCTGCTCGAGCCCGGCGAAGTCATCGAGGTCGCGACGGTGGCGGCGGTCGGCAAGGTATCCGCCCGGCGGCAGATCGCGACCGCCGCCGTGACGGCCATCCTCTCGGCCGGCACGGTAACGGCCGTGACGTACTCCCCCAAACGCCCCGTCGTCCTTACCAATCGCCGATTGCTCTTCCTTGACGCCAACGAGATCACCGGTCGGCCCCTTGAAAAGCTCGTCGGCGTGCTCAATCGCGAGGGCCTACGAGCGCAACGCCAGCGGGCCCTTCTGTGGCTGAAATACGACCTGATCGATAGTACGGGAGCGCCTGTTGTCCGGCTGAGTTTCCCGCTGCCGAATCGGAGCGCCGGTCATCAGATCGCCGCGGCGCTCGGCCTGTTGGGGACTGCCTAACCGCTAGAAGCAGCCCGCTGGGCTGGCCGCTGCATCCGCGTAGAGATTCTCAAGGAATCGGTGCGGGTTCACGGTGCCCGCGTGGGCGAGAAGCGGGTGCTGCGACTCGATCACTTCGAAGTGCACGTTCGCCATGTCGCTGAAACCCGCGCCCGGATCATCCGGGTCGCCGCCGCTCTTGGCGATCAGGGCGCCGGCCTCGACGTGCCGGCCGCTCTCGACATCGAACTCTCGGACGTGGCCGTAAAGGAACGCGATCGCGTCGCCCTGATCATCCTTGAGCACATCGGAGACGACCACCACGGCATAACCCTGCGGCCCGCCCGGGATAGTCCAGTTTGTCAGTCGATAGACGGTTCCGGACGTCACCGCAAAGAGCGGGGTTCCGCTGTCGAGGACGATATCGATCGCGTTGTGTCCGGACAGGTCGTGCAGCGTTCCGCTGGTCACGTCGTGCACCGGAAGCTGCTCGCGGACCGATACGCCGTCGTACGCACCGTAGTCCTCGATCATGCGCCCATCGGGATCGCCGGGGCGGCCCCAGGGAAGATGGAGATGCAGCCCCGTCACAGCGGTCACATTGGCGGTGAACGCAATCGCGAGCGCCATGGGCGGGCAGGATGGGCTCGCTGAGCGACTGGCGGTCGGGCTGGCGAGTGGTGAAGACACGGCGACCGACGCGTGGCCCCCGACCGGCACCGCGGCGCTGGCAGAGTTGAACTGTAAGGCGGCGCCCGCGAGCGCACCAAGCACCAACCCGCCCGTGATGGCCGCGACCTTCGTGATTTTCATCGTCGCTGGCACAACGCGCGCTGCCTAGGTATTGGTACGGAATGGCTGCGTTTATAAGTTGTGCATAACTAATTGGGCGCATGAACCGTTTCTAAGCCCTTCGGTCCGCGGCATCAATGCTTAGGCGCAAAAAAGTTGTTTGCGGCGCGAGACGCTGGTAGAATTTCTCTCAACGCTGCGTGGCCGCAGTGTCCCGGGTTCAGAAGGCAGGCACAACATGCAATACATTGAGGATATTGGCTGCCTTACGCAGCGCTCCCAGCTCGATCGACTGCAAGAGTTCGCTGACCGCATCACGCGCGAGCGCATACGAGCGCTCCAACCATCGGATCTTCTCTCGACCAGCGTCTTTACGATCGGTCCCAGCGGCAAGGAATCGACCTGGGAGCTCGATCATCTCGCGGTGGCACGCTCCGCCCCAGAAGCGGCCGTTCAGCTGTTACTCGACCCCGAGGCGGTGCTGGATAACCTCGTACCGACCCAGGCAATCATGCGCATCGTCCGCGATTCCGGCGCCTCGGCGGCCTCACGGCAAGAATCGTCCACCAACCCGACAGCGAGCCGAGCCTGAGTCCATGGGACTTCGGCAAGGTGGCCTGGACGGTACGGCTGCGTCATGTGCTACGAGCGGCCCGCGGCGCCGCGGTTGATGAGGTCGTGCAGCCGCCCGCGCGCCCGACCACGCCACCGACCCGGCAGACCGAGCCCGCGGTCGGGCGCCACACTCTCCGGCGCGAGATGCGCGAGCAATTGCACCGCGCGCCGGCCGCGGCTCCCTCCTGGATCCAGTAAGAAACTAAGCCGGAACTTTCTTGCCGCTGCCCCGCGGCGCGGCCACCGGGATGCCGGCGGCGCACTGCGGGCACGAATCCGGCGGATAGGACGGGAAATCGACCGTCAGGCAGGCAAAGAATGGAACGTCGGTCGCCGACCGACCAGCCGTTCGATCAGCGAGGACGCCAATCCCGATGACGACGCCGCCGGCGTTCGTAATGCAAGCCACCGTCTCAGCCACTGATCCACCGGTGGTGACGACATCGTCGACGACCAGCACCCTGGTGCCGGGCGGGATCTCGAAGCCGCGCCGCAAGACGCGCCCGCCGGCGTCACCCCGCTCGACATAGACGGCGTTGACGGCGAGCTGCCGCGCCACCTCGTATGCAAGGATGATGCCGCCTGTGGTTGGCCCCGCCACGAGCTCGGGTCTGAGCGCCAGGAATTCCTGGGCGATCATGGCAGCAAGCTCGCTGGTCGCCTTCGGATCTTCAAGGATACGGAACTTCTCGAGGTAATCGGCGCCGTGCCGGCCGCTGGTGTAGACGAAGTGCCCGCGGAGGAAGGCTCCGGCGGCGTCGAACGCCCGACGGGCATCGTGTGCCCCCAGGTTGCGCTCAGGCATTCGCGAGCACACCGGCAGACCGGATCGGCAAGGAATGTAAGTCCTGCCACCCGTGCTCCTCGAGATACGTGGCGATGCCGTCGTGAACTTCGCCCGCCGCCTCCGGCCGGATGTAGTTGACCGTACCCAGTTGCACCGCGGCTGCACCGGCCAGCAGGAACTCCAGCGCGTCGCCCGGTGTCGTG
>VBFR01000250.1 GCA_005889345.1 Chloroflexota bacterium | reverse complement strand
GACGCATCCGCGGTATCCTGCGCCCATCTCCCACGCCGTTTCCGGTCCGCCCGACCTCGGCGAAGACAGGCGGTTCCTCCAGCAGCAGGCGCATCAGTATCTGTCCGCCCGTCCGTGGGAGCGGCTCGACGGACAGGCGGTCTTCATGGCATTGAAGGCGGGTTCCTGGTACCAGGTCTGCGCCCAACCGATCGACAATTCCGGCGAGCACGTCCTGTTCGTGTTTCCGGGATGGCGCGACGGCCGTGAGCTGCAGGCAGCCGGACTCGGCCAACCCCCGGAGCTGACGATCATGGCCATAATCGGTGATCCGGAATCCTCCTTCCAGCGGGTCCTCGACGACGACTGGCTGCCTCTCGACCGGTTCTCTGGACAACTGCTCGCCCTGGCAATGGCAGCGATCATCCGCCTGAATGCCATGGGTGGCCCGACGGACACCGAGGTCACCGGCGAGCTCCAACTGCCGGGTCGCGTGCGCGGCCGCTACCGGGCCGTTCTCAAGCCGCATGACCCCGATGACGATCGACTTGTGCCGGTGATGAGCAAGATCCGCATGGACCTCCTGGAGGAAGGCGAGAGCACGGTCTCCTTTATGACGGTCGGCTGGGACCGCTACCATCAGCTCGCGAAGCGTGCCCAGCTCGTCGTGCGGTCTCGAGATCCGTTCGAAGAGCACGGGCAGTTGGTCCCTGTCATCCTCATATCCGACCCGATCGAGCGTGCCTGGTCCGTGGCGGACAGACTGCATGCCGCCGAGCCGATGGGCATGACGCTCGCGCCAATGAAGGATTCCCTGGCCTTGATCGTCTCCGGACCGAAGGATGGCTATTGCCTCACGGTGCTGAACGAAGAGGCGACTACGGCGCGCGCCTGGTGGCAAGCAGGCATCGAGGAATCGGGCGGCGCGATCGCTCTGATGATCGTCGATTCCACGCCGGATCCCGATCGAGTCGATAAGTGGACGCCCGCCAATGTGCTTGCCGTCTTCGAGTTCGGCTCGCCGAAGACGGCTGCCTCCAAAGCGCGGTAGCATCGGACGCGAGATGTCCCCCCGCCTGACGAGAATCTCGTTGGTCCAACAGGGGGTCATCGCCCAGAACGAGTTCGCCAAGCTGCTGATGATGGGCAGCCGCGGCCTGATCGAGCTGGCTGCGCCCCTCACCGATGAAGAGCGCCGCGACTTTGAGATCCATATTCATGGCTCGTATAGTTCGGCGCTGGCGGTGCAGGTGAAAAGCGTGATGGAACTCGTTCGGCTGAGCAAGAATGTACGCGGGCTGCACTGCCAGTTCAGAGTGCGCGCAGCCCACGTCGTCAACGATCCATTGTTCTGGTACTTCTTTGCGTGTCTCGACCGGAAGACCATGCGGTTTGCCGACCCGACGTTCCTGGTGCCGTCGCACATCGTCCACCAGCAGGCCAGTCCCGTTAAGTCTGGTGGCTTCTGGACGTTCGCGGTCCAGGCC
>VBFR01000103.1 GCA_005889345.1 Chloroflexota bacterium | reverse complement strand
TCCAGAGCCGGTGGAAGAGCCAAGCTGGCCGGCGAAACCCAGGGAGGAGCCCGCTCCGGTTCCGAACTAATTCCCGGACCTAGGCATTAATGGGGTTGGTCTGCGTGAAGGCGATGGCTGGGTCAACTGGTCAGGTTTAGCAACTCTGTTGACCGATGTTAGCCAACCTTTCCGGGTGTCAATCGGTAGGCTACTGCACAGCGAGGGTGATGCCATCTAAGGATTTGGCTCGGTTGTCGCCTGAGTCCCGCCTTAAGCGGCTGCTGGAGGCCGAACGGAAGGGCAAGCGTCCAAAATACGTGCTGTTCTGGGGGCATACAGCCCCGCCCAATGGAGCGATCGGGCCCCATGTCTTAAGTCAATGGTGGCCAGCCAGCTTCGAGGTGGAGCGTGTCCGCTATAAGTCAGCCGAGCAATTCATGATGGCCAGCAAGGCTGCTCTGTTCGGCGACCATCGGGTAAGCGGGCTTATTTTGCGAGCCAAGGGCCCGCAACAGGCTAAAGGCCTCGGCCGCCAGGTGCGCGGCTTTGACGAACAAAGGTGGAGTGACCACAGATATTCCTTGGTCATCACCGGGAATCTGGCGAAGTTCAGCCAGAATCCGGACCTCCGAGCCTACCTTTTGGGCACAGGCGATCGAGTTCTTGTCGAGGCCAGCCCTGTCGATCGTATCTGGGGCATCGGTTTGTCCCGTGACGATCCTCGAGCCGGCAAGCCATCGCTTTGGCGCGGCAAGAACCTTTTGGGTTTCGCCTTAATGGAGGTACGCGAGCGCTTGAGTGAACTGGCCATTCTGAAGGGACGCCGTCCGGACAGAGCTTCTTGAAGGCGATGGCTGGGGCGGTAGGATTCGAACCTACGTGTGGCGGATCCAAAGTCCGCTGCCTTACCACTTGGCGACGCCCCAATGGTCCGATTCGCCCACAGTATAGGGTCGCTCTTTAAAAGAAGAACGGGCCGGAGCGAGACGGCCCGTTCATGAACGCCCTGGTCTGCGCTTAGCGCGGCATTGCCGTCGTGATGCTGTGCCACAGCTCGTGGAGTTGTTGCCCCAACAGCGTCAGGGCACCGATTACCACGAGGCCAATCAGCATGAGGATCAGGCCATATTCGGTATAGCCTTGTCCACGCTTCTGCCTCTTCACTGACCCATGGTAGGTGGGCACCGGCTGCCTGCTGTCCCCCGAATGGCCGCTTTCGCTACGCATCGCTCAGGCCGCAGGCTCCTGCGGAATCCGTATCCAACCCTCGCGAATGCCGCGCGACACCGCCTCGAGCTTCGAATGCACATTGAGCTTCGCCAGGATGTTCTGCACATGCGTCCGGACAGTGTTGGGCGACATCTTGAGGGTTTTTGCGACCGCCTCGTTGTCGTGTCCCATGGACAGTTCGCGTAGCACCTCCAGCTCGCGTGGCGTGAGCGGCGTGGCCGGTCCGGTTTCATGCTTCTTTTGCAGACCGCGCAAGAGCCGGGCCAGCATGTAGGGGGCAATCAGCGCCTCTCCCCTCGCGGCGCTCCGTACCGCCTGCACCACCTGGGCCGCGGTCTCGTGCTTGCTCAGGTAGCCGGTGACGCCGGCCTGGATGGCCGACTGCAGGACCGACTCCTCTTCATCGCTCGTCAGGATCACGACCTGGGTCTGGGGACGCCCCTTCTTGATGGCGGCCGCCGCCTCGATCCCCGAGCCGTCCGGCATGTGCACGTCGAGCAGCACGACGTCGGGCCCGAGCGCGCGGGCCGCGTTGATCGCCTCCTGGACCGTCCCGCCCTTGCCGACCACTTCGATGTCGGCCTCGGTTCGGAGGATGGTGGCTAGGGCGTCGCAGAAGACGGCGTGGTCGTCGACGACGAGGACGCGGATGGCTGCCACAGGGGTAGAACGAAGCTAAAGGCCGAGCCCTTGCCCCATTCGCTCTCGACCGCCATGTGGCCGCCGTGGGCCTCGACGATCGAGCGAGTGATAAACAGGCCCAGCCCGGACCCCCCGATGTTCATCGCCCGCTTGTCGAACAGCCGGGTGAACTTGTTGAAGAGCTTGGGAAGGTCCTCGTCGCGGATGCCGATCCCCTCGTCATGGACGGACACTTTCGCCTCGCCATCTTTGGTGGGCGCGGCGATCACCGCGATGTTGCCGCCCCGGGGCGAGTACTTGACGGCGTTGTTGAGCAGGTTCAACAGCGCCTGCTGTAGGCGGCGGCGGTCACCGCGAATCACGAGGCCCGGCTCGACGCGCACCCGCATCGGATAGCGACGCTGGTCCACGGGAAAGAGATCGACCACCTGCTTGACGAAGTCGGCCAGGTCGAGCTTCTCGAAGTAGTAACTGAACTGGTTGTTCTCGATGCGGTTGACGGCGGCGAAGTCCTGCACCAGGTCCGTCAGGCTCGCGGCACTGCGATGAATCCCGTCGATCAGGGCGCTGCGGGTTTCCTGGTCGAGCCGATGCTGCTGCGTCAGCAGCGTTTCCGACTGGGTCTTGATGCTCGCCAGCGGCGTCTGCAGCTCGTGCGCCACCATCGAGATGAAGTCGGAGCGGACCTGGTCGATCTCTTGCAATCGCTCGACCCGCTCTTTTTCCAGCGCCTCGCGCCGACGGGTCTCATCGAGCTGCGTGGCGCGCTCGATCGCGGTGCGCAACGCGCGGTCCAACCGGGTCCGCACATCACCGACGAGCAGGCCGGCGACGAGGGCGACAAACAGGAACAAGAACACGCGGCCGATCACGAACCCTGGCGGCGGCGACACGGTGGCGAAGCCGGTGAGACCGCCGATCACGACGTAGAGCAGCGCCACCACGATCGCCGTGGCGAGCGCACCGGGCAGCCCCAGCCGAACCGCCGAGGCGATAATCAGCAGATAGAAGAGGAGGGAGAAATCGGTCGGCGCGCCGTATCCGCCAGAGAAATAGAGGATGCTGGTCGCGACCAGCAGGTCGATGCCCGTGGTGAGAAAGCCAAACCAGCGCCCCGGTTTGTAGCCTCGCACGAGGACGACTGACACCACCAGGTTGACCAGGCCCCAACCAAAGAGGATGGTGTCAACGACGAGGACCGAGGCCTGGGAGTTGCGGTTGCCGAAGTGGTTGAGGATGACGGCGGCGGCCAGTACCACCCAGCGCCCCACCACGGTGATCCGTTCCGCGCTGGCCATGACCGCCGCATGGCTGTCCTGGACGACGAGGGAGGAATCGCCCGGGGTGGGCTCAGGGGCCGCCACGGCCGTATAACGCGCTGCCGGCCCGGGTCCAGCGATCGGCCGCCCACAGAATGCCGAGCAGCGCCCAGAACTCCAGGCTGAGATCGTTCTTGAAAAAGGGCACGTCGACGATGCCGTGGACGACCATGGCGATCAGGGCAAGCATGACCCCGAGGTCGTAGGGTCGCCAGGGGGACGGGTGCCGGCGCCAACCACCCCAGCCCATGATGAAGGCCCGAATGACCAGCCAACCGAAGGCAGCGAGCCCCAGCAGCCCCGTCGTCGCCCAGAAGTTGAGCACGATGTTGTGCGGGTAGATGACGCGGGTCAGGTCCTGCCAGTAGGGCCCCATCGCCTGCTCGTAGTTGCCGAGCCCGATTCCGAACAGCAGGTGATGACTCAACATTCGCAGCGTCTGTCCCCAGATGCGGATGCGAAAGTCCAGCGTGTTCCCCGGGAGAGGGTGCAGCTCATAGGCGATCCGCTGCCGGATCAGCGGGACCTGGCTGACCGCCAACAGGGCGAGGACGGCGCCCGGCACCAGGAACTTTGCCCAGCGATGCGAGAGCGCCAGGCCAATGCCGAGCGCGGCCAGGGCGAGGTAGCCACCCCGAGAGAAACTCAACAGGCAGGCCGGAATCGCCAGCGCGAGAAACAGCCCGCTGAGCCAGCGCTCGGCTCGGCCTCGCCCGTGCAGTAGGATGGCGCCCGCCATCGCGATCAACGGAATCAGGTAGAGGGCCACCGCGTTGGCGGTCTGGTAGATAGCGACCGGCGGAGTGGTCATGAGGTCGAGCACGTGGTGGCGCACGGCGTCCAGCACCACCACCGCGTTGCTGACGGCCACCACCCCTCCGCCGGCAGCAAAGCCGAGGAGGACCAGCCCGGCCCGCCGCGGCGTGGTCGCGATCGCGGCCAGGATCAGCGCGAAGGCCGCCGGCTCGAGGAAATAGGCGCGGTACAGACCCAGGGCCGCCCGGTGATCCCCGGCGACCATCACCGAGATGGCGCCGGCAACGATGAACAGGACGGCAGGAGCCGTGAGCGGTCCCCGCCACGCGATCGGCGAGCCCTGCTGGATGGTCTCGACGGCAAAGACTGCAATCGTGGCGAGAATTGCCACCTCGAGTAGCGTCGTCGGCAACGGTCCGACGTGCCAGCGGATCACATACGCCGGAGCGAGGGCACCGGCCAGGGTCGCGGCGAGTAACGAATAGCGGTACTGGGTCGCGGCCAGCGGCGCCCCGATGGCTGCGCCCGCCCGGCCCGGGGCCATCGCCTCGTCAGACGTGCGCGATAATCCTATGGATCGCTCACCATGAGGGTGGTTTGACGGTAAGGGGGATCGGCTTCGACGCGCGCCTGATCGGGGCGCTAGGCATTGGTCGCTATATTAGCGGGCTGCTTCCGCAGCTGGCGCAGCTTCTCGGCGACCGGCTGACGGTTCTCGCCAACCGCCAGGACGCCGCGCTCGTCCGGGCGCTGATCGGCGGGTCGTCCCACCTTCTGACCGTCAATGCGCAGCCCTACCGCCTGGCGGAACAGTCGGTGCTGCCGCTCACCCTGCTCCGCGCCGACCTGGCGCTGGTGCATTTCCCCCACTACAACCTGCCACTGATCAAGCCCGGCCACTTCGTGGTGACCGTCCACGACCTCTTTCCCTTTCAGTTTCCCGAGATCCACTCCGGGCCGCTGCCTCGCAGCGTGAACCAGATGCTGATGCGCAACGCCGTGCGCAAGGCCGAGCGGATCATCACGCCATCGGCGGCCACGGCGCTCGCGGTGAAGCAAAGCTTCCCGCGCTCGGCCGATCGCGTCGTTGCCATCCCCGAGGCGGCCGACGATCGCTTCACCAGCCGGCGCAATCCCGAGGCCGAGGCGGCCTGGCAGATGCGGCTCGGCATCCGCCCGCCCTACGTGTTCTATCTCGGCCAGTGGAAGGCCTACAAGAACCTGCCGATCCTGCTCGAGGCGTTTGCCCGCATGCGGCCCACGCATCCCACCAGCCAGCTGGTCATCGCCGGCGACGATCCGCGTCACCCGGAAGTGCGACAGCGGGCGGCGGCGCTCCCCGAGGGATCCGTCGTCTTGCCGGGTCGCCTTCCGGAAAGCGCCGTGCCCGACCTCTATCGCGGCGCGGCCCTGGTGGTGCTGCCCTCCCGCGCCGAAGGCTTCGGCTTGCCGGTGATCGAGGCGATGGCGTGTGGAGTCCCGGTGGTCTGCAGCGATCTGCCCGTGCTGCGCGAGATCGCCGACGGGATCGCGACCTTCTGCGCTGCCAACGACCCGGCGGCCTTCGCCGACGCCATGGCATCGACGCTCGATGCCCCCAGCAACAGCAGTCGCCGTCAGCTGGGCATCGATCGAGCGCGGACGTTCACCTGGCAGCGGGCCGCCCGCCAGACGGTGGAAGCCTACGAGCAGGCGATCGGCGTCGCGCTAATAGGCCCGGTGCTGGAAGAATACCCGGGCCCCCGTCAGGATGAGGATCTTCAGGTCGAGCGCTAGCGACCAGTTCTCCACGTAATAGATGTCATACATGGCCCGATCGGCGAAGGCTTCGCCGCCCCGCAAGTCGTTGACCTGGGCCCAGCCCGTCAGTCCGGGCCGCACCTGGTGGCGCTCCACGTAGCGCGGGATCTCTTCCGTAAAGCGCTCTACCAGGAAGATCGGCATCGGGCGTGGCCCGACCAGGCTCATGTCGCCCTTGAGAATGTTGAAAAGCTGGGGGAGCTCGTCGAGACTGAGCCGGCGCAGGATCCGACCCACCGGCGTCGCGCGGTCATCGTTGGGGGTGGCCACCACCGGCCCCGTCTGGGCTTCGGCATCCGGAATCATCGAGCGGAACTTGTAGACGGTAAAGCGTTTGTCGTGCAGCCCGACGCGGGGCTGGCGGAAGAGTACCGGCCCCTTGGGCGAGGTGAGCTTGATGAGGATGGCGATGACGAGCATGAACGGCGAGGCGATGACCAGGCCGATGGCGCTCACGATGATGTCAATCGCCCGCTTCAGCACAGCGGCCGGCCCGCGCAGCCGGCTGCGCCGGATCCCGATCAGCGGCAAGCCGTCGATCGCATCGACCGCGGCGCGGGTGCTCATCACTTCGAGGAGGTCGGGGACGAGCTTGAACTCGGCCTGGAGATCATCGCAGGCCTTGACGAGATGGAGGAGCTCCTCGTTGGTGGCGCCCGGCACGGCGAGGAAGACCTGGTCGACGCCCATCTGCGGGATCACCCGTCGCAAGTCGGCGATGCGACCGACCACCGGGGCCCCGGCGAAGCTGCTCCCCACCTCGAGCCGGTCGTCGAGGACGCCGCTGACCTGGTAGCCATACTGGGGGAACATCGCCATCCGCTGGATCAGCAACTGGCTGCCGGTGCCGGTGCCGACCATCAGGACATGTTCCGTGCCAATTCCCCGGCGCCGCAGGCGCGTCTCGTACTGGCGCAACAGGTAGCGCTCGACCGTCATGAGGACGCCGGCGATGACGACGGTGTAGACGAACGTCAGTCGGGAATATTCAAAGCCGCGATAGAGCGACATGCCGGCCAGCATCAGCATGCCGGCGAGCGCCACGCCGCTGCCCATGGCGAAGAGCTGATCGACGAGGGTGCGGCCGCGCCACGATCGATATTGCTGGTTGACGGCCAGCGCGAAGAGGAACATCGCCACCACGACTGGGATCGCCGCCACATAGGGACCGAACGCCAGCGGCTCCTTCACGACCTGCGGGATGCGATCCAGGTGATAGCGGTATTCGTAGGCGAGGATGACGGAAAGGCCGACGATCAGCGCGTCCCCGAGGATGAGCGCCAGCGGCAGCCAGTTGGGACGCCGGAAGATGGCCGCCGGCGCCGCCGTCGGTTTCTGGATCTGGACCGCCTGACTCATTACCTCAAGCGTACCCTCCACCGCCTTCCCCTCCCCAACAGGCGGCGCGGGTCCACCGGGCTCTTCCATCAGCGGCTCGTCACCCGCTCTCGCACGCTGCGATGCGCCGACATTTCCACCGTGTCATCCAACAGTTCTAAACGGGAAAAGCCGTGCCGTCGTAACGCTCTCGACAGCAGGAGGTCGGCGAGGTGCGGGTTCTTCGGCAGCAGGGAGCCGTGCAGGTAGGTGCCGAAAACGTTGCCCGAGGCGACCCCCTCGAAGCCGTCCTCGCCGTTGTTGCCCGCGCCGCGCAGCACCCGACCGAGCGGCTGCAACCCCGGCCCAAGGTAGGTCTTTCCGCTGTGGTTTTCGAATCCCACCAGGGTCGGCGGCGTCAGCCCGAGGCCGCTGGTCTCGATCACGATGTTGCCGATGTTCCGGCGCGCGCCGGGGACGGTGTGCAGGTCGACCAATCCCAGTCCCGGCAACTTCTTGCCGTCGGCGGTGACGTAGGACTCCCCCAGCAGCTGGTAACCGCCGCAGACCGCCAGCACGACCGCGCCGCCATCGATCGCGCTACGGATCGCCGCCACCTTGTGTTCGGCCGCGTCGCGGAACACCAGCTCCTGGTCCCGGTCCTGGCCGCCGCCCCAAAAGATCAGGTCGATCCCCGACAGGTCGGGAGCCGGCCCTCGGCCGATGGCCTCCACGCTGACCGCAATCCCGCGCCACTCCGCGCGCTTCACCAGCGTCAGGATGTTGCCCCGGTCGCCGTAGATGTTCATCTCGTCGGCGTAGAGGTGCGCGATGCGCAGCGCGGGCTCTTCCACATTGGGTATCGTACGGCGGGTGGCCGGCCAGCTCATCTGTATCCCGACCTACGACGAGGCGAGCAACATCCTGCGCCTGGTCGAACGGGTCCACGAGGCGGCGCCGGATGCCGACGTGCTGGTGATCGACGACGCCTCGCCGGACGGGACCGGTGACCTGGTGCGCGACCGCATGCTCAAGGACGCGCAGCTGGAGATCATGGCACGCCCCTTAAAGCTCGGACTGGGAACCGCCTACATGGCGGGCTTCGCCTATGCGCTGCAGCACGGCTACACCAGCGTGCTGACCATGGATTCGGACTTCTCCCACCCGCCCGAGCGCATCCCGGCGCTGATCGCCGCCGTCGAGAGCGGCACGCACCTGTCGGTGGGCTCGCGCTATGTCCCCGGCGGCGCCATCCAGGGTTGGGCGCCCGGCCGCCGCGTGCTGAGCGCGACCGCCAATTTCGTGGCGCGGCAGTTGCTCCGGCTGCATACCCACGACTGCACCGGCGGATTCCGCTGCTACAGTCTTCGCGCCCTGCAGTTCCTCGTTACAAAGCCGCTGCGATCGTCTGGATACTCGGCGCTCGTCGAGCTGCTAACCCGCTGCGAGCGCGCCGGGCTGACGATCGTCGAGGTCCCGATCACCTTTACGGATCGCACCCTCGGGCAATCCAAGATCTCGCGCCAGGAGATCTTTCGCGCCATGGTCACGGTCTTCCGGCTCGCCGGCCGCTCGTGAGCCGCCGGCGACTGCTCCAGGCGGTCGTCCTCCTCGCCCTCGGCGTGCTCATTCTCTATGGATTGCTGCGCACGGTTCATCCCGACCAGGTTGTGCGCGCGATCCGCGGCGCCAACCCGGGATGGATCGCGGTCGGGCTGGCCGGATATCTCGCCTTCATCGTGATCCGCGGTTGGCGCTGGCTCGTGATCCTGAAGGCCTCCGCGCCGGCGGCGACGCTCGGCGACGCGACGGCGGTCACCGCGATCGGGTTCGCGGTCAATGCCGTGTCGCCCTTCAAGCTGGGCGAGCTCTTGCGCATCGGGACGATCGCGCCCCGCGCCCGGATCGGCGTGGGGGAAGCGACGGCCACGGTCGTGGTCGAGCGCGTGCTCGACGTGCTGGCCCTGCTGGTTATCGCCCTTGCGGCGGCGGCGATCGCGGGAGGAGGCTCGAACAGCTTCGCGCTATGGAGCGGCGTGGTGGTGATCGCGGCCGGCTCGCTCGTCATCGGCGCCGTCGCGTATTTGATGGTGAGCTATCCGCGCGCCACGCTCGCCGCGATCGATCGCATCGCGGCGCTGCTGCCCACGCGGGTCGGCGCCTTCGTCGACCGCTTCGCCGCCTCGGTGCTCAAGGGGCTGGCCTCGCTGCGCTCGCCGGTACGGCTGGCGACGGCGGGATTCCTCAGCATCTTGATCTGGCTCTGCATCGACTTGGGCTTGATGGCGTGCTTTCGGGCGCTGACGCCGCAGCTCTCCTTCCCCACCCTGGCCCTCGCCTGCACGATTTTCATCATCAGCCAGGCGATCAGCATCACCCCCGGGTCGGTCGGAACTTACGAAGGCTTTTTTCTGCTGGTGCTCAGCACCTTCGGCGCTCGCCCGGCGGCGCTGGTCACCGCGGCCGCGGTGCTCAACCACGTCGGCAATATCGTGGTCCTCTTGCTCGCGGGCGCCATTGGGGCACTATGGCTTCGCGTCCGGCGACCGGCCCTGCCAGTAGGGCTGGAGCGCCCCGTTCCGAGTTAACACCGACCGCAACTCGAGCATCGCGGTATAGGTCGGCAGGATGAACAGGGTCTCCCCTGCCGGCGTCGCCTTTGCGGCACGCGCAAGGGCCTCGCGCCAGTCGGTGACGACCTCGAGGCGATCGTCGGGCAACTCGGCATACTTGAGCCGCACGCGCAGGTCCAGCGCGCGGTCACCACTGAGCACGATGTGTCGGGCCGCGCTCTTGAGCTGCTCGAAGTCGACGTCCCAGATCCACGAGACATCCTGCCCATCGGCGATCCGGTCGTTGAGCGCGATCAAGAATGAGGTCGCGTGGCCGAACTGGATGGCGGTCCGCAGCACCTCGTTGAATCCGGTCGGGTTCTTGGCCAGCAGCAGAACCGCGGGGCGCTCCTCGACGACGGTCCGTTCCATCCGGCCGAATGCGGGCGTGAAGTCGCGCAAGGCGGCGGCGCTCTGGGCGAGGGGCACGGCGAGCGCTTTGGCCGCGGCCATCGCCAGCACGACGTTGTAGGCGTTGTAAAGCCCGGACAGCGGAACGTCCACGTCGACCGCCTGCGCGCCGTCCGTTACGTGCAAGCGCATACCGTCCATGCCACTGATCGCGACCCTGGTCGCCCTCACGTCCGGCGTCGGCCGCGTGAAGTCGCCCCGCGGGCAGCGGTAGTGACCGACGTGCCCGAAGTACACGCCATCGAAGATGAAGGGGCTGCCGCATCGCGGACAGAATTTTGCGTCGGCGCCGTGACTGAGCTCGGACTGCAGCAGTGATGGATCATCGAGGCCCGCGTAGATGACGCGCGGCAGGCCATCGCCCAGCGCCGCCACCATCGGATCGTCGGCATTGAGCACGGCGGTCATGCCCTCGGGGCCGCGTGTGAGCGCCCGGCGGATGTGTGCGGCCGTGGTCTCCAGCTCGCCATAGCGATCGAGCTGATCCCGAAAGAGATTCGTCACGACGATCGTTCCAGGAGCCACTTCCTCGACGAGTCGGGGCAGGCTCGCCTCGTCGATCTCGAACAAGCCGACCGTCGCCGGCAGCTCCCCGGCCCAGCTTGCGCGGTTGATGACCGCCGCGGTGACACCGAATACCAGGTTGGCGCCGGCCTGATTGGCGAC
>VBFR01000102.1 GCA_005889345.1 Chloroflexota bacterium | reverse complement strand
CAGGCCGGTGACGCCCGATGGAAAGACATAGTGGTGGTCGGTCGTTGTCGAGCAGCCGCTGAGTGCCAGTTCTGCGAGGCCGACCTCGGCGGCGGTGCGCTCCCAGTCATCGTCGATCGTCGCCCAGATCGGATAGAGCTCTCGCAGCCAATCGAAGAGGCCACCCTGCTGAGCATGGACCCGCGTCAGCGTCTGGTAGAGGTGGTGGTGCGTATTGACCAGTCCGGGCAGCGCGACCAGGCCGCGGCCGTCGATGACGTCCGGCTGTTCTCGAACCGGGGGACGTCCCTGGCCGACCCAGCTGATAACGCCGCCGTCGATCAGGATCGAACCGTTCTCCAACTCCGTGCCGGTATCGTCCATGGTGACGACGACCCGGCAACCGTCGAGCAGGATCATGCGCCGGCTCGCTGCCGTGCGGCCGCCAGGTGGACCGCGTCGACGATCTTCTGGTAGCCGGTGCAGCGGCAGAGGTTGCCGCTGAGCGCCTCGCGCACGGTGGCCGGGCTCGGGTTCGCGTCTTTTTCCAGCAGATCGGCGACCGCCACCACGAATCCCGGCGTGCAGAAGCCACATTGCACCGCGCCGGCCTCGAGGAATGCTTCCTGGATCGGATGCAGCTGGTCGCCGCGGGTCAAGCTCTCCACGGTCCGCACCTCGCGCTCGTGGGCCTGGGCCGCGAGGACCAGGCAGCTGCAGGTCAGCGTGCCGTCGAGCCAGACGGAGCACGATCCACATTCACCCTGTTCGCACGCGTTCTTCGAGCCGTAGAGGCCGAGCGCCTCGCGGAGGAAGACCAGCAGGCTGGTTCCCGGCCACACGTCAGCCTCACGCCACTCGCCGTTGACGCGTGTTCTCACAACCACGTTGGCAGTCTCCACTCGCTGAGCGCCCAGCTGATCGCTCGCTTTGCCAGCACGCGGCAGCCATGCCGCCGGTAGGCGGCGGTCCCGCGCACATCGTCGAGCGGCTGCGCGGCCTGCGCGACAAGCTCGGCGAATTCGTCGACCCACTGAGGGTTCAGGGGTGCCGAGCGATCGTCCCATGTCCCCGAGGTTGTCAGGGCGGCCGCCACGCGCTCCTCGGCCTGGGTCGCGCGCAGGATGGTCGGCCCGACGGAGCCGAGCGCCACATTGACCCGCCGGCGCTCCTCGTCGATGACCAGGCAGAGGCCGGCCACGGCGATCACCATGGCGTTGCGCGTGCCGATTTTGGAAAAGCTACCCGGGCCACGCAACCGTCGCCAGCTGGTGCCGATGATGAGCTCATCCGGAGCGATCGCGGTCTTCTTCGGGCCCGTCAGAAAGAGGTTCCAGGGCAGCGAACGTTCGCCTCGCGCTCGGCTCTGCAGGATCACCTCGGCGTCGTACGCCGCCAGCACCGGCAGCGCGTCCCCGGCGGGCGAGGCGGTTCCGAGGTTGCCGCCCACCGTGCCGCGGTTGCGAATCTGCGGCGACCCCACGGAGCGCGAGGCCTGCACCAGCGGCTTGTAGGCCTGCATCTCCCTGACGATGCTCGTATAGGTCACACCCGAACCGAGGAAGACATGGCCGTCCTGCTCCCGCCAGGCGGTCAACTCGGCCACCCGGTTGAGGTCGACGATCGCGGCCGGCCGCAGGCGGCCAAAGTTCAGCTCGACCATGAGATCGGTGCCGCCGTTGAGCGGGAGCGCCTCCGGGTGATCGGCCTTGATCGCGAGCGCCTCGTCGAGCGAGTGGGGCAACAGCACCTGCATGGCGGTGCGACTACTTTATCCGCGCCGCGATCGCACGGACGCCACGCAACAACGCGCGGGCGCCGAGGACCAGGTGCTCGTCAGAGGTGGTCTCCCGTGGCGAGTGGCTGAGGCCGCCCACGCTCGGAACGAACAGCATTCCGCTCGGGACGTGGCGTGAGAGGACGGCGGCGTCGTGTCCCGCGCCGCTCGACAACTTCGCGGGCCGACGTCCGAGCTCCCTGCACACCTGCTCCAGCGCAGCCACGACCGTCTCATTCATCGGCGCCGGCGGCACCGAGGAGAGGAGCTCGACGACGACCCGACAGCCCTCCTCCGCGCAAATGCGTTCGAGCCTTGTCGCAAATGCCCAGACCGCCTCCCCGATGACCGGCTCATCGAGGTGGCGGACTTCGAGGGTGAACTGTGCGCGACCGGGGATGACATTGACGCCCCCGGGATGGAAGCCCATCGAACCGATATTGGCCACCGCCTCGGCGTCGACGCCCTGCACGAGGTCGCGCAGCTCGGCCGCGGCGCGCGCGGCGGCGCGCCCCGCGTCGTGCCGCAGCCGGAAGGGGGTGGTCCCCGCGTGGTTTTGCGTTCCCTGGATCTCGATCCGCTGACGGTGGACGCCGACGATGCCGGCCACCACCGCCAGGTCGATCCCGTCCGCCTCCATGCGCGGACCCTGCTCGATGTGCAGCTCGAGGAATGCCTTGATCGAATCGCGGTGCTGCTGCGCCTCCAGCAAGCGGTCGAGGTCGCGGCCCGCGCCGGCCAGCACCTGGCGGATGGGGACGCCTTGCCAATCGAGCCCATCGCGGAGTCGCTCGATGTCCAGCTCGCCTACCAGGGCCAGGCTGCCGATCAGTCCAGACTCGAAGCGAACGCCCTCTTCGTCCGCAAAACCCACGATCTCCAACTGCTCGGCTAATGGATCGCCAGACTCGGCGAGGGTGCGCAGCACTTCAAGGGCGGCGACCGCTCCATAGGCGCCATCGAGGCGGCCGCCGTTGGGGACGCTATCGAGGTGCGAACCGGTGAGCACCCAGGGTCCCACCGTGCCCGGCAGATGGCCGAAGATGTTGAGCGCCGCGTCCACCCGTGCCTCGATGCCCGCCTCGCTCATGCGCTCCGCGAACCAGCGCCGCCCGGCCAGGTCGTGCTCGGACCAGGCGAGCCGGTCGACGCCGCCGTCCGGAAGACCGCCGATGGCAGCTAGCGTCCGCAGGTCGGCGAGTAGTCGCTCCCCGTTGATCTCGCTCACAGCGGGACCATCTCCGGATCGAAGACACGGCATTTCACAAAGCGACCGAAGTCACGGCGACTAACGATCGCACCGTCGCGGTAGATCACCCGACCTCGGCAGATCGTGCTGAGCACCTTGCCGGTGACGGTCAGGCCGTCGTAGGGGGAGAAGTCCGCGCGGCTGTGCAGCTCGGCCGCGGACAAAACCCGCGTCGGCCGCGGGTCGAAGAGGACGAGATCGGCATCGGAGCCCGCCTGGAGATCACCTTTTTGCGGCCACAATCCAAAGATCTTCGCCGGATTGGTGCACAGCAGGCGGACGAGGTCCGAGCGCGAGAGCCGTTGCGGCACCACGCCGAAGCTATGCATCAGCAGCAGGGAGGTCTCCACTCCGGGGATGCCGGGACTGATCTCCCGGAAATCGTCGATGCCGGCTCGCTGCGATAGCGAGAAACCGCAGTGGTCGCTGCCAATGCTCTGGATCGCACCGCGTGACAGCCGATCCCAGAGCTCCCCCTGGCTCTTAAGGTCGCGAAGCGGCGGCGTCATGACATAGCGCGCCGCGTCCGGCTGGGCATAGCGGGAGTCATCGAGCACGAGGTAGTGCGGGCAGGTCTCGGCGATCGCCTGGACGCCGCCCCGACGCGCCTCACTGATCAGGTCGACCGCCAACGGCGTCGAGAGGTGCACGAAGTAGACGGGGCTGCCGGTTGCCCGGCTGAACAGCAGGCCCCGACCCACCGCCTCCGCCTCGGCGACGGCCGGGCGCGCCACAGCATGGTACTTCAGCGACCGCTTCCCCTCGGCGACCAGCTGCTGTGCCATGCCTTCGACGATGGCGTCGTTTTCCGCGTGTACCTGGACCAGGAATCCGGCCTCGCGTGAGCGCTCCATGAGCCGGTACCAGGTCCAGTCGTCCGCATAGAAGATGGTGCCCCGATAGGTCGTGTAAATCTTCGCGCTGGTGACCCCGGCCTCCACCAGCGCCGCCAGGTCGTGCTCCCAACCGTCAGGGAGATGCGCGATGTTGAGGTGGACCGCATAGTCGATGTACGACCGGCCGTCGATCAGCTCGCGTCGTGATTGGAGCGCCTGAGTAAAGCGCTGGCCCGCTAGCTGCGGGGCGAAATCGAGAAAGGTGGTGACGCCTCCGGCGGCAGCCGAAAGGGAGCCACTCTCGAAATCGTCGGCGGTGCGCGCCGTTCCCGTGTCGAGCAACAGGTGGGTATGCGGGTCGACGACGCCGGGCAACACGAGCAGGCCGGTCGCGTCAATGACGTCGGCGTCGCCCGCGATACCCTCGCGCACTTCGGCGACTTTCTCGTCCCGGATGAGGACATCGGCCTTCCGCTCACCATCGGCGGTGACCACCGTTCCGCCACGAATCAGCATGGGCTCAGCGTGGCTGCCGAATCAGCCAATCCGCGATCACCCGACCGACCTGATCCCCCTGGTCCTCTTGCAGGAAATGCCCAGCATCCCGGATCACGGTCAGGTCATCTGCCGTCCTGAACAATCGCTGGAACGCCCGACCGACCGATTCCAGCGGCAGCACCTTGTCGGTGTCCGCCCACAGCACAAGAGCGGGGCGCTGGTCTCGGACGAGCCGCTGCATCACGAGGCGTCCCTCGGACGCCCCAGCTGCCTCCGGGTCTAGCGGGATCAGCTCGGGGAAACGCCGTGCCCCCGTCTTCGAAGCCTCGTTGGGAAAGGGCGCCTCGTAGGCGGCCAGCACTTCGGCCGAGGGCGGCGTCTTGCAACCGCCTCGGATCAGCGGCCGGATAGGGACGTCGGGTCGGGCGGCGACGAAGGCGCGAAAACGTAGCCATTCATCACTCATCTGCTGGTCGCCGGTAAACACCCCGGTGTCCATCACAACCAGGCGGCCCACCGACTCCGGCCGTTCGTTCATCGCGACCCGTAAGCCGATCGGGCCACCCCAATCGTGCATCACCAGCGTCACCCCACCAAGGTCGAGGTCCTCGATCAGCGAGACCACGGCCGCGGTGTGGTTCGCGTACGAGTACCAGGCGGGATCCACGGGTTTGTCGGAGCGGCCAAAACCCGGAAGATCCGGGGCGATGCAGCGAAAGCCGGCATCGACGATTGGCGGGATAACCTTCCGCCAGAGATACGACCAGGTCGGCTCGCCGTGCAGCAATAACACGATCGGTCCCTGGCCAACGTCGATATAGGCGAGTCGCATCCCCTGCCACTCACGGAATTCCGGCCGGTAGGGAAAGTCGATGATGCTGTCGAAACGCTCGGCGGGCGTTCGGAAGAACTGCGCCGCAAACACCCGCCGCTGGTCGGCTTCTGTGCTCAGGCGCCGATCTCGTAGAGCTGACCGGGGTCGAGGTCGAGGCCGTTGACCACCTGCCAGAGCGCTGCCACCGCCTTCAGGGCATTGCGCCGCTCGAAGGGGGCCAGGTCCTTGCCGTCCTTGAGGATGCGAACCAGTCCCTGGTAACACTCCACCAGGGCGCGCTCGGACTCGCTCAGCTCGACGCCCATCGCGTTTTTCATACCGTCACCCTCCGCTCGCCGGCCGTTCCGATGACGATGCGATCGTCCTGCAGCCGTTTCGCCTTGAGCTCGAAACGGGGCAGGCTGCCGTTCTCGACTCGCTTGCAGCCGAAGCGGAGGCCCTCGTGGGCTTGCGAGAGTGCCTTGGCGAGTTCGGCGACGATGCGATCCGCGTTCACGCCCTCCCGCTCGGGAATCTCGACCAGCACCTCGATTTCATCCTGGCGCCCATCCGCGGTGTAGAGATGGATGCGAAACTCGTCGATCTCCTTGAACTCCCGGACGATCGATTCGACGGCGCGAGGGTAGACGTTGGTGCCGCGCACCAGCTTCATGTCGTCGACCCGGCCGCGGATGCCGCCCTCGTAGAGGTCGAAGGTGCGCCCGCAGCTGCAGCCGCTGGCCGGGACCCGAACGACGAGATCGCGGGTCCGGTAGCGCAGGACGGGAATGAACCCCCGGCCGAAGGAGGTGATGAGACGCTCACCCAGCTCACCGTAGCCAACCGGCTCACCGGTCTGTGGGTCGACCACCTCCTCGATGTAGTGATCCTCGATGATGTGGGTTCCGCCCGGCTGCTTCTCGCACTCGAAGATCATGATGGTGCCCACCTCCGTCATGCCGGCGGTGTCGGCTGCCTTCGCGCCCCACTCCTCCTCGATCAGCCGCTTGGTCGCCGGGATCGACCCGGCCGGCTCACCGGAGAGGATGAGGCGCTTGACCGAACTGCCGGCGAGGTCGACGCCCATCGTCTTCGCCTCCTGCGCCATGCGCAGCGCGTAGGTCGGCGTGGAACAGACGACCGTCGCCTTCATCGCCAGGATCTGCTTCACGCGCGCCTCGGTCGTCATGTTGCCGCCGGGCAGCACCAGGCAGCCGATCTTCTCGGAGGCGTAATGGGCGCCCCAGAAGCCGACGAACGTTCCGTAGCTGAAGGCGAAAAAGACAATGTCCCGCGGGCGCACGCCGAATCCCCAGAAGCCGTAGCACCACATTTCCGCGATCCACTCCCAGTCCTTCATGCTGTCGAGGACCTGGAGAGGAATGCGGCCGGTCGTTCCGGAGGTCAGGTGGTAGCGGATGGCGGCCTCCTGGGGGGCCGCGAGCAACGGACCGAAGGGCGGGTCTTCAAGTTGCGCCTGCATCCACTCGTCGCGCGTCATCATCGGAATCCGCTGGAGATCCTTCAGGGTCTTGATCGATTCCGCGCTCACGCCGGCCGCCTTGAGCCGTTTCGCCTGCCAGGGAACGCGGGCCTCGGTCCATGCCACCAGGTTTTTGAGCTTGCGGACCTGCAGCGCCTCGATCTGGTCGCGCGGCATGGTCTCGTGGCGGGGGTTCCAGTAGGGTGATTCCTGCACGCAACCCTCCTTTCTTCGGACTCGTTGTAACACTTTTCTGGACTAAGCTGGACCCAGCTTGGCAACGGCCGGAAAACCGAAGGAGGAGGGTAAGCCATACCGCCTTGGCGGGATGGGCTACCAGGACGCGTCGGGTCGCCGGCTCAGCTACGACTCCTACCTGCGCATCCCGCAGCTGCTCGAGCTACAGCAAGGATTGACCAAGGCCCACGATGAGCTGCTCTTCATCGTGGTCCACCAGGTCTACGAGCTCTGGTTCAAGGTGCTGATCGACGAGCTGGAGGCGGTACGGGGTGCGATCGAGTCCGAGGATCTGCGCGCGGCGCGGCACGCGCTCGCGCGCGTCAAGGTGATCGAGGACCTGCTGGTGGAGCAGGTCGCCGTGCTCGAGACGATGGCCCCCCAGGACTTCCTGGCGTTTCGATCGGAGCTGGCGCCGGCGAGCGGGTTTCAGTCGGTGCAGTTTCGCGAGATCGAGTTCCTGTCGGGTCTGAAAGACGCCGGATACATCAAGACGCTCGATCAGGACGGGGATGCGCGGGCGCGGTTGCAGCGACGCCTCGATGAACCATCGCTCCACGATGCCTTCGGCGCGTTGATCGAACGCCGCGGCGTCACCGTTGGCGATCTCTATCGCCAGGGCGATCGCCATGCGGACCTGCTCGAGCTCGCCGAGGCGCTGCTCGATCACGATGAGGGTTTCCGCCTGTGGCGGCTGCGGCACATCGAGATGGTGGAGCGGCAGATCGGCGACAAGCCGGGCACCGGCGGATCGACGGGCGTCCGCTACCTGCAGTCGACGCTCGGCAAGCGGTTTTTCCCCGAGCTCTGGGAGGTCCGCTCCCAGCTCTAGCTCAGGGCCTCATTCGTGAGAGGGCCGGACCTGTGGCGATGTGTACCGCAACGCCATCGACCACGAGAGCGCTGGTCTCGTGCTTTGGTCCGGTAATCGACACCGACTCGCCCAGCCCCACTGCCTGATGCCGTGTTGCCTCGCCCGCCCCCGCTCCTCGAATCCATTCGGTGGCGGCTTCCAGATCCGCGGGTTCGTTGCTGGGGTTCGGAACCAAAGCTTCGGCGATGTAGCTCCCGATCAACCCCTGCCACATGCGGGCCAGTGTCGAGGGTCGATCGAAGAGGTCGAAGGCCACCGGCTCGCCGCCGATGAGTGCGAGGACCCCGGACTGTCCCGGTTCCGGCTGCAACTGGCTTAGGCGCGCCTCGATCTCTGGCCGGCGCTGCTTCTCGATATCCGAGTACGCGAGGGTCTGCGAATGGACGCCGAGACTTCCGAGACTACCGGCAACCTCATCCCACACCGCCCCCTGATCCGCCGTGAACTTTCCGAATGCTCGAGCGGAAAGCGTGACCGAATGCCGCTTCATCGCGCGAATCTTTGGGGAGAGCGCATAGTCGGCGCGGTTGGCCTTTGAGGTCGCATGCCGCCAGCGGCCTGCCTCGACGCAGGCAACTGGAACTTTGAGCGTCGTTTTCGCCGGAACCAGGATCGTCGTGTTCAGAACGCGGTTCTGCTTGAGGCCGATCAGGATCTCGCCGTCGATCATCAGAACAGGGACGTTCGAGCTCGTCGTTACCTCCAGAGTGGATACGGCGCCGGCCGACCCGACTTCGGTGATCTCCGCGCTGCCATCTTTCTGCGCGTCCGCAAAGGTCACGTACTCGAGCGCGGGGCCGTCGTGGAAGACGGGCAATAGTGTGAGGCGCCCGGCCGTTTGGGGCGAACCCAGGCGGAGCCCATGGGGCGGTCTTTGTTCGAACCAATCGCGAACGACGTCGACGGCAGTGCGACCTGAAGAGCGAGTTGCCATGCTCGGAACCCTCCTTGACCCGTTGCGGTTTAGAGGCTGACAGCATAGCATATACGCTGTGAGCATAGTTCTTCATATTGCGAGCGTAGTGTGATTGGCCACAGAATCGTGTTGATGGCATCTCGTGAACCGGCCGCGCTGGCGGCTGGGCCGCGGGGCAAGGATTTCTACGAAGCACTCGGACGGGCGATCAAAGTCACCCGCACCGAGCAGGGACTCGAGAGAAAAGAGCTCGCTCGGCTCTCCCGCCTTTCCTATCCCTACCTATCGGAGATCGAAAAGGGCAAGAAGCGGGCATCCACCGAGGCGCTGCTCCCGATAGCCCGGGCCCTCGGGCTGAGGCACTCGGAGCTCCTCGAACGGGCGGAGGGGCTGCTCGAGCGCGGCCTGCCCAGATCCCAGGCTTCTGGCATTGTCCGGCGGGGGCGCCCCGCGGGGCGGGGGACTTTGGCCCGCGTTTACCGGCTGAAGGCTACTCGTGGCGACCCGGCCCGTGAAGCGGGCTTGCAGGAACTCGCGACTCGCGCCGGGCGACTGGGCGCCGACGACTTCAATCGGGTTCTGGACCTGGTTCGCCGGCTGGCCCGCTGATTGGAGCTCTCGAAGGTTCGCTCTCAGGTATAGGTCAGCTTTGCCCAGGACGCCGCAGGGCGGCCGCGGCGGCAGGCGGGGTGTCGTCGGGGTGACGCGTGACTTGACAAGCCTTCCGAAGCGAGGGTCGCTACCCTCCGTTCGCTGCGCGTCAGGACCTGATCGCTCATCAACCTCAGCGGCCGTTGGCAAAGAGGCGGGTGAAATAGGTGATGCCGAGCGGCACCAGCAGTGCAAGTAGCGACGTCACCACCGCCAGCGTGTCGGGGAGATGACCAGGGTTGCTCATCCCTATGTAGGTGAAGATAGCCGCGCCGATGGAGGTGGCGAGGACGACGATCGTGGCGATGATGGTCGCCCACTCCTGGTGCTGGAGGTAGATCGCGATCGATCGCCGCGCGGCCAGCCGGAGCAGCCACGAGGCGGTCAATCCGTTGAGCACCAGCGAGCTGATCAGCGCGCATACCGCGATGCCGATCCGAAACTGCGCGAGGTTTCGCATCACGAAGGCCGCGCCGTTGACGACGAGAATGCCGATCGGGGTGATGATGCCGATCACCACCAGGATCAGCCGGCTGCTCAGGTAGCCGCGCAGCAGCCGGTCGCCCTGTTTGTTCGTCATCACGTCACGGGGAGCCTGGTCGTGTACTCGGGCCGGTTCCAGGCACGCGCGGTCAGCACCTCGCGCAAGTGGCGCACCGCGTCGAAGACGTCGACGTAGCGGGTATATAGCGCCGACAGCCCGAAGCGCAGGATGTCCGGCGTCCGGAAATCCCCGATCACACCGCGGTCGATCAGTGCCCGCATCACGCGGTACCCCTCAGCGTGACGCAAGGAGACCTGCGAGCCGCGTAATCTGGCTTCGCGTGGCGACGCGACCTCGACGCCGAGATCACGGCAGGTTTCATCGACCAGCTTGATGAAGAGGTCGCCGAGCGCCATCGATTTGCGCCGGGCCTCCTGCTGATCGACACGAAGCCAGAGGTCGATCGCGACCTCGAGGGCGAGCATGCTGAGGATCGGCGGCGAGCCGGCGAGTTGCCGGGTGATCCCTGGCGCCGGCCGGTATTCCGGTTCGAAGGCGAAGGGCGCGGCGTGTCCCATCCAGCCGGAGAGCGGTGAGTGGATGGCATCCTGCAGGCCCTTGGCAACGAAAAGATAGGCCGGCGCCCCGGGGCCGCCGTTCAGATACTTGTAGCCGCAGCCCACCGCAAGGTCGACCTGGGCGGCATTCAGATCGATCGGCACGGCACCGGCGCTGTGGGAAAGATCCCAGAGCACCAGTGCGCCAAATTTCTGAGCGACCGCCGTGAGGCGTCGCATGTCGTGGATCTCTCCGCTCGCGTAGTCGACATGGGTCAGCATCAGGACCGCGACGCTGCCGTCGAGCGATCGCTCGATCTCGGCGCGCTCGACGACGCGCAGGGCATGGTTGCCACCCAGCAACTCGATCAGGCCCTGCGCGACATAGAGGTCGGTTGGAAAATTCGACGCCTCGGTCAGGATGAAATGGCGTTCGGGCTGAACGCGCAGCGCCTGGGCCAGGAGCTTGAAGAGGTTGACCGACGTGCTATCGGCGACGATCACCTCGCCGGCTTTGGCTCCGATCAAGCGCGCGATCTTATCGCCGATCCGCGTCGGAGCCTCGATCCAATGGGCCACATTCCAGCTACGGATGAGCCCGCTGCCCCATTCCTCGCCGATGACGGTGGTCATGCGCGGCAAGGTCTGCCGCGGGAGGGCGCCGAGCGAGTTGCCATCGAGGTAGATCACGCCCTCGGGAAGGACGAACTCGTCGCGGACGGAAGCTAGCGGGTCCTGCCGATCGAAGGAGAGGCAGGTCTCGCGGTCCACGCAGCGATTATCCCGCCTCGGCGAGATCTAGAAGTGGCTG
>VBFR01000266.1 GCA_005889345.1 Chloroflexota bacterium | reverse complement strand
CGGCCGGTCAGCCTCGAGTGGAAAACCACGATCCCTATCAGCGGCGATGTCGTCGAGAAGATCGAGCAATTGAAGAAGGAAGACGGCCCGGAGCTTCAAGTTCATGGAAGCGGCAACCTGATTCAGACCTTGCTGAAGAATGACCTGGTTGACGAGTTCTGGCTGAAGACGTTCCCGGTTGCGCTTGGCTCGGGGAAGCGCCTTTTTGCCGAGGGGACGATGCCGGCTGGATTCGCGCTGAAAGAAGGCCAGATCTCACCAGGTGGGGTCGTCGTGAGCTCCTACGCGCGGGCAGGGGAAGTAAAGCTGGGTTCGTTCGTGCTCGCAGGGTCAAGCCAGGAAGCAACTCGGGACTAACGCCGCTGCCCCCTTGACCTCGGACACCTTGCGGACACCAGGCGCCGTCGGGGTCGGTGTCGGCCCCTTCAACCTCAGCCTGGCCGCACTGCTGGCACCGACGGGATTTGACGCGCGCTTTTTCGAACGCAGCGCTAACTTTCAATGGCATCCGGGGCTCCTACTTCCGGAGGCCACCCTCCAGGTCTCGTACCTCAAAGACCTGGTTACCCTGGTCGATCCCACGAGTCAGTACTCCTTCGTGGCATTCCTTCGCGCCCACAAGCGTCTTTACCGGTTCATCAACCGGACGGAGTCTCGTGTCAGTCGTCTGGAATTCAACCAATACCTCCAGTGGGTGGCCGAGCGCTTACCCAATGTCGTTTTTGGCGCGGAGGTCCGCGAGGTCAGGCTCGCCGAGGACCGCTTTTCCGTCCAGGTCGACGACCGGACGCTGCATACGCGGAACGTCGTGCTGGGAACCGGACTGGTGCCGAATATCGAGCCGTGGAGTCGCCCCTACCTCGGCAACGAGGTTTTCCACTCAGACGAATTCCTGCGACATCCCATCGATGCCACGGGTCGGGTCATCGCCGTGGTTGGCGGCGGTCAAAGTGGCGCCGAGGTTGTCTGGCACCTGTTACTGGACATCGCGCACCTTCCATCCCAACTGGTGTGGATCTCGCATCGCGCGAATTTCCTTCCGCTGGACGAGTCGCCGTTCACCAACGAGCTCTTCAACCCGGCCTATAGCGATTACTTTTTCTCTCTGGCTCCGGATCAGCGGGAAATCCTCCTTTCCGAGCAGAGGCTGGCGAGCGACGGTATATCGCCGGTGCTGTTGCAGCGCATTTACGACCGTCTCTACGACCTCGAGTTCCTCGAGCCGGCTGGGCGGAACGTCCGCCTGCTGCCCGGTCACGAGGTCATCGGCATGCAGCACGGATCCGCCGGTTGCGATCTCACCCTCCGCGACCGATGGGGCGCACCCCGGAGGATCCGCGCCGACGTCATCGTGCTCGGCACCGGCTACCACTATGAATTGCCCGATGCGCTGCAGCCGCTCGCCAGCCGGTTGACCTGGGATCGGGACGGGTTTCCAGTTCGCGCCGACTTCTCGGTCGAGTGGGACGGACCGCCCGAAGTGCGGATCTACGCCCAGGACGCGGCCCGGCATATGCGCGGGGTCGCGGATCCCAACCTCAGCCTGATGGCGTGGCGTAGCGCCATCATTGCGAATAGTTTGCTCGGCCGCCAGGTGTACGAGGTGAACGGGGAGAGCTCGGTCTTCGATTTCGACGCGACGCGCAACTGACGGTCACCGCGCCAGGGCTCGATGGACCCTGTCGCCCAACGCAGCAAGCCGGTCGACCGGCTCATTACTGAAGACGAACCTGACGTGGCGGTTGGCAACCTGGTCTCCCCAACCGCGCATCGGAGTGGCTGCGACCTTCTGCTCGAGGAGCCGATCGGAGACTTGCATGCAATCAAGCCCCAGCGCCGCGACGTCAAGGAGCAGAGACCACCCTCCCGCAGGCCGCACCACGGGAAGTCCGTCGAGCTGCTTGATCGTCTCGTCGCGCCGTCGCTGCCATTCGGCATTCGCCGCCGCCAGATCGTCGTGGCCTGCGCCAAGGGCGACGCGTGTCCCGATCTGGTTGAAACCGCTGGGCACCAGGCCGTTGTAGATGTGGACGCGCGAGACATCGTTGACCAGATCGCCGGGCGCAACGACCCATCCGATACGCCAGGCGATCATGCGTTGCTCGAGCGTCGGTGAGCCGACGGTGACGGTGCGATCGCGCATGCCGGTAAGCGCAGCCGGATGCCGGATCGGCCGGCCGTCAAAGAGCACGCCTTCGAATCCTCCCCAGTACAGAAGGCGAAGGTCCCGCTCGCGGCAGATCGAGGCGATGGCCGCCCACTCGCCATCGCTTGCCACCCATCCTGATGGAAAGGATGCATTGTTGATGAACACCACCCGCGTGCGGTCGGAAACGGCCGCCTGCAGCGCCTCCAGAT
>VBFR01000265.1 GCA_005889345.1 Chloroflexota bacterium | reverse complement strand
CGAGCTCAACCATCCGAAGGCGATCGAGCGCTTCCTCGAGGCGCTCGCGTGAGCGAGCCGTTGCTCTTCGAGCTGGGCCGCCCCGACCGTCCAAGCCCGCGGCTCCCCGCGCCCGGCGTCAAGACCCGACCGATCGACGAGCTGGTCCCAGCCGATTTGCGCCGGCAGTCGCCGCTACCCATCGCCTCGCTCAGCGAGCCCGAGGTGGCGCGCCATTTCGGTCGCCTCGGCCGTCTCAACTTCAATCTGCACCAGGGCCTCTATCCGCTGGGCTCCTGCACCATGAAATACAACCCGGCGGTCAATGAGGCGCTCGCCCGGCTGGATGACTTTGCCGACTTGCACCCATACCATCCGCCGGCACGCGCCCAGGGCGCCCTGCGGTTGATGTGGGAGCTCGAGCGGGCCCTGCTGGCGCTGACCGCCATGGACCGGATGAGTTTGCAGCCAGCCGCCGGCGCGCACGGCGAGTGGACCGGACTGCGAATGATCCAGGCCTACCATCGAAGCCGCGGCGAGACCCGCGACGAGGTCCTCGTCCCGGACAGCGCCCACGGCACCAATCCCGCAAGTGCCACGCTCTCCCACCTGAAAACGGTGACGGTCAAATCGGGGCCCCACGGCGTCGTCGACCTCGAGGATTTCAAGAGCAAGATCTCGACGCGAGCCGCGGCGGTGATGCTCACCAACCCGAACACGCTGGGCATCTTCGAGAAGGACATCATGGAGATTGCCCGGCTGGCGCACGAGCACGGCGTGCAGCTCTACTACGACGGCGCCAACCTCAACGCCCTGGTCGGCATCGCTCGCCCAGGCGACATGGGCTTCGACGTCGTCCACCTCAACCTGCACAAGACGTTCTCCACCCCGCACGGCGGCGGCGGTCCGGGGGCCGGACCGGTGGGGGTGAAGTCGCATCTCGTGCCCTTCCTGCCGATCCCCACGGTGGAGCGCACCGATGAGGGCTTCCGCTTCGAGTACGATCGCCCGCAATCGATTGGCAAGGTGCGCTCCTTCTACGGCAACTTCGGCATGTTGCTTCGCGCCTATGCCTACATCCGCACCTATGGCAACACCATCAACGAGGTGGCGCAGAACGCCGTGCTCAACGCCAGCTACCTCCGGCATCACCTGCAGCGCTTCTTCGATGATGCCTTCAGCGGGCCGTCCCTGCACGAGTTCGTGCTGACGGCGAAGAAGGCGAAGGCGAAGGGCGTGTCCGCCAAGGACATCGCCAAGCGGCTGATCGATCTCGGCTTCCATCCGCCGACGGTCTACTTCCCGTTGATCGTTCCCGAAGCGCTGATGATCGAGCCAACCGAGACCGAGTCCAAGGCCAGCCTGGACGCGTTCGTCGCCGCGGTCGAGCAGATCGTCGAGGAAATCGCGAAGGATCCGGAGGTCGTCAAGACTGCCCCACACAATGCCCCGGTGGGCCGGCTCGACGAGGTTCGGGCCGCGCGCCAGCTCGATTTGCGCTGGCGCCCGCCGGCCGAAAAGAAAGCGCCCGTGGCGGCCTCTTAAGCCGGCCCGATTTAGGCGCCCACATAGGTCTATTTTGGCGCCTTAATTGGGTATAATTTGAATACGCGATTTGCTAAATCCTAAGGAACCTACGACGCCTGCCTATGACGCCAAAGCCATCCAGGTTCTGGAGGGTTTGGAGCCGGTCAGACGCCGTCCCGGAATGTACATCGGCTCCACGGACAACCGGGGCCTCCACCACCTCATCTACGAGATCGTCGACAACTCCATTGACGAGGCCCTGGCTGGCTTCTGCACGCGGATCGAGGTAACCCTCCATCAGGACGGCTCGGCGTCGGTCGCCGACAACGGCCGCGGCATCCCGGTCGACATGATGAAGGACCAGGGCAAGCCGGCCCTCGAGGTGGTCATGACCAAGCTGCACGCCGGGGGAAAGTTCGGTGGTGGCGGCTACAAGGTCTCGGGCGGGTTGCATGGGGTCGGGCTCTCCGTCGTCAACGCGCTCTCCGAGCGTTTGCAGGTCACCGTCATGCGCCACGGCAAGCAGCACTACCAGGAATACCGGCGCGGTGCGCCCATGGCGCCCTTAAAGGTGGTCGGCAAGGCGGATACCACCGGCACTTACATCCGGTTCTGGCCGGATCCCGAGGTCTTCGAAGAGCTCGGCTTTCACTGGGACATCGTGTCGCACCGGCTGCGCGAGCTCGCCTTTCTCAATAAGGCGCTGACGATCCTGCTGCGTGACGAGCGGATCGACCTCGACTACACGTTCTACTTCGAGGGCGGCATCAGCGCCTTCGTCAAATACCTCAACCGCGACAAAGGATGGGTCAACCTGCGGCCCCTGCACGTCGAACGAGAGATCGAAGAGAACACGGTGGAGATCGCGCTGCAGTACAACCAGGGCTTCACAGAGAACGTCCTCGCCTTTGCCAATGACATCAACACGGTCGAGGGTGGCAGCCATGTCACCGGGTTCCGCTCGGCGCTGACGTCGGTTCTGAACAAGTACGCACGCAAGGCGAACCTGATGCGCGACCAGGATCCCAACCTCACCGGCGATGACGTGCGTGAGGGATTGACCGCGGTGATCAGCGTCAAGGTGCGCGAGCCGCAATTCGAGGGGCAGACCAAGACCAAGCTGGGCAACTCCGAAGTCCGCGGTCAGGTCGAGACGGTCTTCTCGGACGCGTTCACCCAGTACCTGGAAGAGAACCCGCCGGACGCACGGCGAATCATCGAGAAGTGCCTCGTCGCCGCTCGCGCTCGCGACGCGGCGAAGCGTGCCCGCGAGCTGGTGCAGCGCAAGTCCCTGCTCGAATCGTCGACGCTGCCCGGCAAACTAGCTGACTGCTCGGAGCGGGACCCGAGCCTCAGCGAAATCTACGTGGTCGAGGGCGATTCCGCCGGTGGCTCGGCGAAGGGCGCACGCGACCGCCGCTTCCAGGCGATTCTTCCGCTGCGCGGCAAGATCCTCAACGTCGAGAAGGCCCGCGAGGACAAGATCCTCACCTCGGAACAGATTCGCAACCTCATCACGGCGCTCGGCACCGGTGTCGGCGAGAAGTTCGACATCAACAAGCTGCGTTATCACCATGTAATTTTAATGACCGACGCTGACGTCGATGGTTCTCACATCAGGACGTTGTTGTTGACCTTCTTCTTCCGCTACATGCCGCAGGTGATCACCG
>VBFR01000069.1 GCA_005889345.1 Chloroflexota bacterium | reverse complement strand
ACCATGACGCCGAGGACGTAGCGGGCATAGCCGCGGGGCATCGAGGAGCATTATGCAGCCATGAGCGACAGCGTGGAACAGAGGCTCCGGGCAGAGGCTGACCATTGTTACCAGTGGAGCAATGGACCCGGGGCGACGTATGCGGTTCACGACCATAGGTATCGAAAGATCCTCTACGTGGAGAGCGGATCGATCACCTTTACGCCAGTCGACAAATCACCAATCGTCATGCAACCTGGAGACCGGCTGGACCTGCCCCCTGGCACGCGGCATGGCGCGATCGTCGGCGATGAGGGTGTGACCTGCTGGGAGGGCCAGGCCAAATGACGAGGCTTACCGAAGTTCCAGCTTCAGCAACCGGGCGGCGTTCTCGCGCAGGATCTTCACCTTGGCCTCGGGCCTGAGCGAGAGGGCATCGAGCTCTTCCAGGACGCGAGCCGGCTTGATGAACGGGTAATCGCTCCCGAACAGGGTGCGGTCCTGCAGCCGGCCTCCGATCTCGCGTACCAGCTCCTGCGGGTAGTAGCGCGGCGACCAGCCGGACAGCTCGATGTAGATGTTGGTCTTGTGCAGTGCCATCGCGATCAGCTCGAGGTGCCAGGGCCAGCCGAAGTGGGCGGCGATGATGGGCAGGTCAGGGAAACGGGCCGCGACGATGTCCAGGTGAATCGGCCGGGCGGGGTCGAGCTTGATACCCTGGCCGCCGGGCTGGCCGGCGCCGATGCCGCTCGTGCCGGTATGAAAGAGGCAGGGAATCTTCAGCTCTGCGGCCTTCTCCCAGAGCTTGAAATGGCGCTCATCGCTGGGATAAAAGTCCTGCATCGACGGATGGAACTTCGCACCCTTTGCTCCCAGCTCCGTGACAGCGCGCTCCAGCTCCTCGACGGCGTTCGGCTTCCAGGGATCGACCGAGGCGAAGAACGCGAAACGCTTGGGATGGCGTTTGACGATGGCACTGACGAAGTCATTGGACAGCGGCGGCCGGGCGGTGGCCGTCTGCGCATCCCAGGCGAGCAGGATCCCAAAAAGCTGCTCCTGCGCAAAATCGACAGCGAGCTCGTCGACGCTGCGCTCGTGCACCTCGCTGCGGAAGTAGCGGGCCGCCGCCTCGCGGTACGGACCCATGCTGCCGTCCAGCCATTCCTTCAGGGGCAGATGGACGTGCAGGTCGACGGCCCGGATCACATCAGGACGCGAGCGGCTCCGGTCGTTCGACCGTGATGGGGTCGCCGACGTTGATGATTCCGCCCCGGACCACGCGCGAGACCATGCCCCGCCTGCCTTCGAGCTCCTGCTTCAATCCATCGCGGATCTCATCCATTCGAAAACAGGGCTCGCAGACCGCAGTGATCTCGAGCACGGCGCTGCGGCCGAGGCGCACCAGGCTGCCGGCCGGCAGCAGCATCACGTCCACGCCTTCGACCGTGACGTTCTCCTTGATCGTGCCCGGCGGGACGCCAACCGCGTCGAGCGCCTCCTTGTCGGCCAGCAGCACCTGCCGCTTGGACGCGGCCGAGGCATGCTTGTCGCCCTCGATTCCCAGACCCTCGATGACGTTCGCGCTGCGCACCAGCTGCATCGGCTCCCGGTGACCAGGACAGAGCTGGATAGAGACGATGCGGGCCGGCACGGCCTAAAGATAACGTGAGGGGGCGCAGGACTGCCAGCCCGTAACCGTTATCCAGGTGAAAATGGCCGCAACTGGCGCGCTGGGCGCGATCAAGGGCATCCAGTCCAGGATGGACTACCTGGAAATGCTGGTCTACGAGGATTGCCTGGTCGTCGTCAGCTCCGGCGGCATGTTCGGCCGGATGCTCGCCACACAGTTCGGCCTGATCGGGATGTTGATCTACCGCCTCGGTCGCAAGTCGCGCGAGGCGGCCGCCGAGCAGCGGCGGAACCAATCCGCTGCACAACTCCTCGCCCTGGATCCCAAGGGCATCCAGATCATGGCTCGCGACATCGTCGATGCGCGGCTGACCTCTGGATTGCTGAGCGGCAAGCTCACCATCTCGCAGGCCGACGGCACCAGCCGGAAGTACACCTGGGGCAAGAAAGAGAATGAGTACGCGCAGGTCGTCGGATTTCTGCGTGGCGCCCTGGGCTCGAAGCTGATCGACGAAAAAGCAGCCGCCTAACCCCAGTCCGGCTGGCTCTGCGCCTTCAGGCCCTTGCTACCATGACCCCGCATGGCGGAGGAAGCTGGCCCCCGAGTCGAGCGCGACTCCATGGGCGAAGTTCGGGTTCCCGCGACAGCCTACTACGGCGCGAGCACTGAGCGCGCCCGGCAGAACTTCCCGATCAGCAACCTGCGGCTCCCACGCCGCTTCATCCGCGCCCTGGCGCAGATCAAGGGCGCGGCCGCGCTCGTCAACGCCGAGCTGGGGCTGCTCGAGGCTCGCCTCGCCAATCCAATCCAGCAGGCTGCGGAGGAAGTCGAGGAAGGCAAGTTCGACAAGGACTTCATCGTCGATGTCTTCCAGACCGGCTCGGGGACATCGACGAACACCAATGCCAACGAGGTGATCGCCAACCGGGCGAACGAGATCCTCGGGCAACCGCTGGGATCCCGGCAACCGATCCATCCCAACGATCACGTCAACAAGAGCCAATCGAGTAACGACGTCATCCCGTCGGCGATGCAGCTCGCGGCGCAGGTCGCGATCCACGAAGAGCTCGTGCCAGCGCTCGCCTACCTCAAGGACGCGCTCGACCAGAAGGCCAGGGAGTTCATGCCGGTGATCAAGACCGGACGCACGCACCTACAGGACGCGACGCCGATCCGTCTCGGGCAAGAGTTCGTTGGCTACACCGGTCAGGTCGAGCGATCGATCAAGCGGGTCCGCCTCGCGTCCGAGGAATTGGCCGAGTTGCCCCTGGGGGGCACCGCGGTCGGCACCGGGATCAATGCCCACCCCGAGTTCGCGCGCCGCGTCTGCGCGCACCTCGCTCGCCGCACCGGACTCCCGGTGCAAGAGACCGACAACCATTTCCAGGCGCAGGCGACACTCGACACTGTCTTGTCGACCGCCGGCGCGCTTCGCACTGTCGCGGTCAGCCTTTGGAAGATCGGCAACGATTTGCGCTGGTTCGCCTCGGGGCCTCGCGCCGGACTGGGTGAGATCACGCTGCCGGAGGTGCAGCCCGGGAGCTCGATCATGCCCGGGAAAGTCAATCCCGTGATCATCGAGTCGATGACGATGGTGGTGGCGAAAGTCCTGGGCAACGACCAGACGATCGCGGTCGCTGCCCAGTCGGGGAGCATCTTCGAGCTCAACCTGATGATTCCGGTGGCTGCCTATGCGCTGCTCGAGTCGATCGCCTTGCTCGCCGCCTCCGCCCAGAATGTGGCCCGGCAATGCATCTCCGGCATCAAGGCCACCGAGCGGGGTCCGCAGATGGTCGAGCAAGGGCTGATGCTGGCCACCGCGCTCGCCCCCGCGATCGGTTACGACACGGCGGCAAAGATCGCGAAGGAGGCGCTGGCGACGGGCAAGACGATCCGCGAGGTGGCTCGCGAGAAGACGGCACTCGCCCCGGAGGAGCTGGACCGCCTACTCGATCCCTCGCGCATGACACAACCCGGCGTCGAGGCGGGACCAGCCGGCGGCTAACGACCTCTCCGGCGTTCGCGTGCTGTGGCTGCGTGCCCGCGCTCAGCGGCTCACCCGAGCAACGGCGACCGCGGCGCGTCCGGACACGATCCTGCGCGACGTCTGCGGCCTGCAGGCCCAGGTCTGGAGCGCGGCGACGCTCGGGATGCGCGCCCGAAGCACCGGTCTCGATGCGGCCACGGTCGACCGGGCGCTCAACGAGGATCGTTCAATCGTCCGTACCTGGCTGATGCGTGGCACCTTGCACGTCGTCGCTGCGGAGGATGTTCGCTGGTTGCTGCACCTGTTGGGCCCTGTCTTTGCCCGGGCCGGCGCGCACCGGCACGCGCAGCTCGGATTGAACGATGACCTGAAAGCCCGGGGACTCGCTGCCATCCGAACCATCCTCGCGGAGACCGGCCCGCTGACACGATACGAGCTGGTCGACCGGTTGCGGAATCGGCGGATCGTCCTCGACCCGACGACGCAGGCTCCGATTCACCTGATCGCGCTCGCCGGACTGATGGGTGTCGTCTGCCTCGGCCCCGGTCGGAACGACGGCGAGTCCACCTACGTGCTGCTCGACGATTGGGTCAGAAAGGCACGGATGCCGTCTCGTGAGACGGCGCTCGCCGAGCTCGCCCGCCGCTACTTCGCGGCCTTTGGCCCGGCGACGGTGGATGACTTCAGCGCGTGGTCTGGCCTGCCGATGAGCGATGCGCGATCCGCAGTCAGCGGCGCGAGAGGCGCCCTCGCGGAGGTCCTCGTCGATGGACAACGTGCGCTTGTGCTCAAACAGCGACTCCCATTGAAGGCGGCTTCGGGAAAGCGTGACGTCCGGCTGTTGCCGGCATTCGACACCTACCTGCTCGGCTATCGGCGACGTGACCTGGCCGTGCCCCCACCGCTGCAGCGCCGCCTGCAACGTGGCGGGGGATGGCTTCACCCAGCGGTCGCCGTCAACGGCCGCGCCGTGGCCGCTTGGAGTCTGCGCAAGTCAGGCGGTCGAGGTGGTAGCGTCACCGTCGAACCCTTGCAGCCGATGAGTCCTGCCATTCGGGCCGCCGTCGAGATCGAGGTCGACGACATCGGCCGGTTCCTCGGCTTGCAGCTAAACTTGGTGGCTCGATCGTAGTGCAGCAGAGGAGGGGCCGTTGAGAAGAATCGTCGCCTGGTGCCTGGGTAACCGGCCGGTCGTCATCCTGTTCGCCATCCTCTTCATGGGAGCCGGGATCTTCAGCATTTTCCGGCTCAACCAGGAACTCCTCCCCTCCATCGAGTTCCCCAGCATCTTCATCGTCACCAGCGACCCGGGCGCAAATCCGGCGGTGATCGATCGCGACATCAGCATCCCGCTCTCCAACGCATTGAACGGCCTGCCGCACGCGCAGCATGTATTCGCCACGTCCAGCCAGAGCTTCTCGCAGGTCGTGGTCCAGTTCAATGTCGACTCCAACACCAAAGATGACCTCGATGCCGTCAACCAGCGGCTCAGCCAGGTACAGTTGCCGGCCGGAGCCGGCAAGCCTCTGGTGCAAACCTTTTCGTTTAGCGCCGCCCCCAGCATCATCTATTCGCTCGGAGCGGCCGATGGCAACCTGAGCCGCGCCACCCTGGAGGCGCAGACCGTGATTGCGCCCGCGCTGCAGGGGGCTCAGGGTGCCGCGCAGGTCAAAGTTGTGGGAGGCGAGCAGAACGCCATCACGATCACGCTGGATCCGGTGCGCCTCGCGGCGCACGGCCTGGCGCCCTTCCAGGTCACCCAGGCGCTGCAGGCCGTGCAGGTTGATCTTCCGGCGGGCCAATCGCTCAACGGCAATCGCGTCGTGCCGGTCGAGGTCCTGAGCGCGGTGCATACGGCGGCCGACCTTCGCGCGGTCCCGCTTGGCAGCGGGCAGCCCTCGAGGTCGGCGCCGGCGTCGATCGTGACGCTGGGCGATGTCGCCACCGTGCAAGAGGCGCCCGCGCCGGTGAACGGGATCGCCCGAACCGATGCGCTCCCCTCCCTCAGCATCCAGGTGATTCGCGATCCGAACGGGAACGCCATCAGCCTGTCGAACGACATCCATTCGAGGGTCGCCGCGCTGCACCTCGATCCCAGTGACCGGCTGTCGCTGATCGAGGACAGCGCCACCGGAATCCGCGCATCACTCAACGATCTCCTGCTCGAAGGCCTTCTGGGAGCGCTGTTTGCGGTTTTCGCGATCTTCCTCTTCCTGCGGAGCATCCGGGCAACGCTGGTCACCGCCGTATCCTTGCCGACGAGCGTCCTCGTAGCGCTGCTTGGCACCGCGATCGGTGGTTTCTCGCTGAACATCCTGACGCTCGCGGGCTTGACGATCGCCGTGGGCCGGATCATCGACGACGCGATCGTCGTCCTCGAGAACAGCTATCGCCATCTTCAGAAGGGCGAGCCGCCGCGACTAGCGGCGTTGAACGGCGCGAGCGAAGTCTCGAAGGCGGTCATCTCGAGCACCTTGACCACGGTCGCTGTGTTTCTGCCGATCGCCCTGGTGGGCGGGATCATCAGCAAGTTCTTTGTGCCGTTCTCCATCACGGTCACGATCTCCTTGCTCGCGTCGCTGCTCGTGGCGCTCACCCTCATCCCGGTGCTGGTCAGCTTCCTTTTGGAGCGGCGCGCGGCGCCGGCCGAAGGTCGTCGCGACTGGTCACACCGCGTCTACCAGCCCATCCTCGGCTGGGCTCTCTCGTCCCGCCTGAGCAAGGCGGCCGTCGTCCTGGCCGCGGCGTTACTGTTCGCGCTCGCCGTAGGCGCCGTCGCCTCGCCACTCGTGGCCAAGAACTTCTTCGATTTTGGCAACACGGAGCAGCTGGTCGGGGCGGTCTCGCTTCCAGCGGGGACGACGACCGAGGAGACGAGCCAACAGCTCCAGAGCTTCGAGACGGCGGCAGCGGCCGATCCGGGCGTCAAGCTGGTTCAGGTCACCATCGCGAGCAGCGATTTCGGCGGGTATTCCGCTGGCTTTGAGACCAACCAGGCGCGCCTGCTCCTCCTGGTCAAGGACAAGCACCAGGCCGGCGCGGTAGTTGGCCGGCTCCAACAGAAACTCAACGAGCTCTACGGCGTGGGCAACGGACAGATCCAGACCGCCTCCTTCGGCCCCGGATCCAACCGGTTCGAAGCCCGAGCCAGCGGCCAGGACGAGCAGGCCCTCCGCCAGGCATCGGACCTGATCGTGGCCAAGCTCCAGCAGGACTCCGAGGTGAGTGACGTCCAGTCCGACCTGGCCGCCGCCAAGCCGCAAGTCTCGGTCGACGTCGATCCCAAAAAGGCATCGGCGCACGGCCTCAGTCCGCGAGTGGTGGCCCAGGTGGTGGCGCAGGCCCTCTCGCCCATGTCGCTCGGCAACCTCGGCGGCGGCGGGCCCCCCGTGAGCTTGCGGCTCGATCCGTCTTTCGTGACGGTCGACCGGCTGAGCGACCTGCCGGTGGGACCAGGGGCGGCCCTCAAGGACGTCGCGACGATTTCGACCCAGACCGCCGCGAACAGCATCAACCGGCGCGACGGAACCCGCCTGGTCGCGGTCAGCGCCGTCATCAATGGCACCGATACCAGCGGCATCTCGCAGCGCGCGACCGCGCTGGTGCAGTCCGTGCCGCTTCCCACGGGCGTCAAGCTCGACACGGGAGGGACGAGCGAAGAGATCAACCAGTCGTTCCAGTCGATGTTCGAGGCGATCGGCATCGCGGTCGCCATCGTCTTCATCATCCTGGTCATCTTCTTCAGGTCGGTCGTCACGCCGTTCGTGATCCTGGTGAGCATGCCGCTCGCCCTGATCGGCGGCATTGGCGCCCTTCTCGTCACTCGCAGCGCGCTTGGCTTGCCCGCCCTCCTCGGCGTACTCATGGTCTTCGGCATCGTCGTCAGCAACGCCATCCTCTTGATCGACTTCGCCGAGCGCGCGCGAGAGACGAAGCCGACGCACGACGCCCTGCTGCTGGCCGGAGCGACCCGATTGCGGCCAATCCTGATGACCGCGGTCGCCACCGTGGTGGCCTTACTCCCGGTGGCCGTCGGTCTCAGCACCAGCGGCGGCGGGGGACTGATTTCGCAATCACTGGCCGTTGTGGTCGAGGGCGGTCTGATCACCTCCACGGTCTTTACCCTGGTCGTGGTGCCTGTCGTGTACAGCCTGATCGCGCGGCGCGGACGCGTCGGCGCGATCGCCGCCATCCACGACCTCGACGTCGACCGGGCCGGCTAGGAGTCGGCCTCGATCAGGCCCTTTCGGATCGCATATTTGACCAGCTCGGTGCGATCGTGCATGTGCAGCTTCTTCATGATGTGATCGCGGTGGGTCTGCACCGTTTTGATGCTGAGGAAGAGGCCGTCCGCGATCTGGCGGTTGGTCTTGCCTTCCGCCACCAGCCGCAGCACTTCGCGCTCGCGATCGCTCAGCGGCTCGAAGGTCTCCCGCTCGGGCGCGCGCTGCAGATAATCGGAGACGAGCAGCCGTGCCACCGATGGATAGAGATACGGCTCACCCTTGCTGGCCGCCTCGATGGCGGCGATCAGGTCTGAGGCGGCGGCCTTTTTGAGCACGTAGCCGACAGCACCCGCTTTGAGCGTCTGAAAAAAATATTCCTCGTTGTCATGCGCCGTCAGGATCAGCACCTGGGTTTGCGGGCAGAGCCGCCGAATGTCGCGCGTCACCTCGATTCCCGACATGCCCGGCATCGCCACGTCGACCACCGCCACGTCCGGACAGTTGGCCCGTGCCAGCCGGATGGCTTCCCGCCCCTCGGTGGCTTCGGCGATCACCTGGATGTCACTCTGCCCGTCGATCACGGCACGGATCCCGGCGCGGACCAGGTTGTGGTCCTCGACGAGCATCACGCGAATGGGGCGGCGTTCAACCTGCATGGCGGTCCTCCAGGGGTAATTGAGCGACGACCTCGGTGCCCTTGTGCGGAGCCGAGTTGATCTCCAGCGTCCCGCGCAACAGCGTGGCGCGCTCCCGCATACCGAAGATCCCCAGACCGGCACGCCCCGGCTCTTCCCGTTCGGGGATGCTGCCCGGATCGAAACCAACGCCGTCGTCGCGGACGCGCAGCCGGATGTGGCCGTCGAGGGTACGGAGGTCGATGTTGACGTGCGACGCCCTCGCGTACTTGTTCGCGTTGGTCAGCGCTTCCTGCGCGATCCGGTAGAGCGCCGTCTCGATCGGCGCGGGTAGGCGATCCCGCAGTCCGTCGACGTGGAGCGAGACTTCCGAGCCCGAGGGTTGCTTGGCCAGGGTCCGCAGCGCTGGCACCAGGCCGAGATCGTCGAGCACCGAAGGCCGCAGGTCCTGGGACATCCGGTGCACTTCTTCCAAGGTCTCCTCCAGTGTCCGCTTGACGGCTTCCAGCTGTTGCCGCGCCTTGGCGTCGCCGGTACGCTCGAGCAGCAGGTCGAGACTGATGATCTCGTGCGTCAGGGCCTGCCCGGTCTGATCATGCAGCTCACGCGCAACCCGCTGGCGCTCGCGTTCCTGTGCCTGCAGGACGCGCTGCGCGCTCACGTGCCGTTCGTGCTCCAGCCGATCGAGCATCGAGTTGAAGACACTCGCGATCCGCCGCAGGTCGGGGTCGGAGAAATTGGCGTGGACCCGAGGCTCCTCGAGCCCGGGCTGCACGGCGCTCATGGTGGACTCGAGCTCTCGCATCGGCTTGAAGGCCAGCCGAAGGATCAGGAAATTCGCCACCAGGATCGCGGCCAGGCCGATCGCGAGCAGACCCAGCAGGAAGGGCAACCGGGTCCGTCCCGAGAAGTTCAGGGTGATCAGCGGACCGGTGATGGCGCCGGCGGCGATGATCACGCTGTTGGCCACCACGACCTTCTGAAACGTCGTGAGGTTTCGGTGCCACCACCGTGGGTCCAATGGCGGTCTCACACCTCATTCTAGGCACCGATCTGAGGCCTTTTTCGGACGGGAGGTGCGATCAGTTGCTGCCGTGGTGCATTCAGGTCTGCGCCCGATGCCTCGGGCCGTTAAGCGGTCGGCAGACTGGGTAGAGATATCTCAGAACCCCGTTAGCTCCCTCCCCCCTCTTTAGCGGGCCGCTTCCCCAGCGGCCCGCATTTTTTTGCCGGACTTCCGGATCTCGCGGGCCCTACGAAGGCCCGGAGAGCGGAATGTCGCGAAAACCTGCGGCGGTCAACTCCCGGTTCCAATGCAGCATTCCCGGGATAGTTCGTCCCACCAATGCCGGCCACCGCTCGAAGGCCTTGTTGCCGATCGCCGAAGGTAGATCCGCGAGGCGAGGGCTCACCGTCGAGATCGCGGGATCCGTTGGCAGCCAGACTTCGTAGCCCCCGATCGACTGCCGAATCTCGAAGAGCAGGAATTCCGCCGGCCCGCCGGGTATTTTCAGCGCCTTCGTATCGTCGCCCCACGGATACCATGCGTACTGAAATCCCATCGGCACCGGCGTTTGCGAGGGGGAGGACCGGTACAAGTCAAGAACGGTGCGCTCAACGGCGTTGACGAGCGCATCCATGTCGGGATAGCCTCCCGAGTCCGGCGGCAGGCTGCCTTCGCCCATGAATTCCGCGTTAAGGGTGCCATCGGGCTGGTGCTCAACCATCACGGTAACGAGATCCGGCATGCGAACCCGCGATCGCCCAAATAACCTCAAGGGCACCCCACTGCGACAATAAAACGTCATGGCATCGGAAAGCTTTGACTACGAACAGGTCACGCGCGTGACCGCCGGGGCCATCGGTGAGCCGGGCAAGCGCGAGTTCTACCTGCAGCTTCGCGCCGGCGGCCGGCTGGTCAGCCTGGCGCTCGAGAAGGACCAGCTGCGCGCGCTGACCGAACGGCTCAAGGAAGTCTTCTCGCGCGTACCCGTGCCGCCGTCCGGCCAGATTCCCGACATGGCGCTGGAGCAACCCATCGCGCCGATCTGGCGCGTCGGGTTCATGACCCTGACCTACAGCCAGGACGACAAGTCATTCGAGGTCTCGCTGGTAGAGCTGGTGGACGAAGGCGATGAGCCGGCCACCGGTCACTTCGAGGCGAGCCTCGCCCAGATGCAGGCGCTCGCCACCCACGCGGCCGCCCTCATCAGCGCCGGGCGCCCGCCCTGTCCCATGTGCGGCGGGCCCATCGACCATGATGGCGGGGTCTGCCCGCGGCTCAACGGACACCACTAGCGTGGCGCGTGCCGCGCGCTCCGCGGATAACGAAGCTCAGCAACGCCTGCTGCGCGAAGGTCGGGTCAAGGCGCGCGGGCTGATGCCCGACTGCTCCAACTACACCTACCTGGCCGAAGTCCGCGGAGACACGGGGACCGAGACGCTTGCCATCTATAAGCCTGCCCCGGGCGAGACGCCGCTCGACGATTTCCCTGACGGCACGCTCGGCAAGCGAGAGGTGGCCGCCTACCTCGTCAGCGCGGCGCTCAAATGGGAGATCGTGCCTTACACCGTCTATCGAGACG
>VBFR01000068.1 GCA_005889345.1 Chloroflexota bacterium | reverse complement strand
CTGTCGGCGCTGGGCTGGGTGGAGGACGCCCGGAAGATCGGGCCGGCCGACGTCCTGCTGATTCTCAACCGCAACGACAACATCATCCCCGGGGTGGCCCGGCTCGATTCCGAGCACGCCGCGGCCTACTTCATGCTCGGCGAAACGCAGGGGACCTCAGCCGGCGGCAGGGACGAGATGGGTAAGGCCTTGCGCGTGCCCGGCACCAACCCCTTCTTCCCGCTGCGCCACGAGCAGCAGGGGAACCGCTTTCTCGAACTACACCGGTCGCGCCCATTCGAGGTCTACCTGATGAATACCGGCCGCGTCGGCGGTGGCGACGGTTCAGCGAACAGTAAGAAGCTGACGATCGAGTACTCGAGCGCGATCGTCAAGGCGATCGCGGAAGGCACGATCAGCTGGACTCCGGACGCCGACTTCGGCTACGACGTGGCGCAGAGCGTGCCCGGGATCGAAGACATCGAGGTCCTGCAGCCGCGCCGGTTCTACGAACGGACCGGCCGTGGGGACGAGTACCGCGCCCTGGTGCAGCGTCTCAAGCGGGAGCGTGTCGCCGAGCTGCAGAAGTATCCGGGCCTCGAAAGCGAGATCCTCGACGCCGTGCGCTAACCGGCTTCCGCCTCCCCGATGCGGCGCCCGTAGTAATACGCAAAGACGATCGCCAGGAGCACGATGAGGGCGAGGGGGATCGTGAACGGCCCCAGGGCGCTCGCGACCCGCTCGTAATTCTGGCCCAGCGCGTAGCCCGCGTAGGCGAGGGCGAGATTCCAGGGGACCGCGCCGAGTACGGTCGCCACCGTGAAGGGCACAACGGTGATGCGCGAGAGTCCCGCCGGGAACGAGATGTACGTCCGGATGACCGGGAGGAGGCGGCCGGCAAAGACGGCCGGCAGTCCCCACCGCTCGAAGAAGCGGTTCGCCAGCCGGAGATGTCCAGCCGTGAGGCCGACGCGGCGGCCCGGCCCGAGGATCAATGCTTCGCCGTAGCGTCTGACAAGCAGGTAGGCGACGAGCGAGCCGAGAAGGTTGCCGGCGCTCGCGGCGATCACGACTCCCACGAAGGAGAGCTTGCCCTGCGCGGCCAGCGCGCCTCCCAGGGGGACGACGATCTCACTCGATATCGGGATACCCGCGCTTTCTGCGGCCATCGTGATGAAGATGGCGAGCAGTCCGCCCGCGCTGATGATCTGGATGAGCTGATGCGACATTCGCCGAAGCGTAGCAGTTAGCCTTTACCGGACATGCCGGCAAAGAGCCCGCGCGACGTAGCCGACGACGCCCTTGGCCAACTCGTCGAGCGTTTGACCACCTCACATCATCGCCGGCGGCTCCGGCGCGTCGCGTGGACCACCGCTATCGATGCCCCACCGGGCGGATGGGCCGAGGGTGCGCCGCCGCCGCGATCGGGGAACGTGCTCACCGTGCTGGTCGATGGCGCGGAGGCACTCCAGGCCATGGCTGATGGCATCAGCAAAGCCCGATCCCACGTTCACCTCACCGGCTGGCACATCACGCCGACTTTTGCCATGACCCGCGGCGAGCAGCCGATCGTCTTGAAAGAACTGCTCGCCGAGGTTGCGGCACGCATCCCCGTCCGGGTATTGATCTGGGCCGGCGTGCCGTTACCGGTGATGCAGCCCTGGCGGGGCGACGTCCGCAAGGTCCGCGAGGAGCTCATCGGCGGCAACAACGTCCAGTGCGCCCTCGATGCCCGGGAGCGGCCGCTGCATTGCCACCATGAGAAAACGATCGTGATCGATGATCGGATCGCCTTCGTCGGTGGCATCGACCTGACCAATTTCCACGCGGACCGATGGGACACGCAGGACCACAAGCCGCGCGGCGCAGTCGGCTGGCACGATGTCGTGGCTCGCATTGCCGGGCCCGCTGTGCGGGACGTCGCGGAAAACTTTGCCAAACGCTGGCAGGCGATTACTAGCGAGCAGCTCCCGGCGGTTGCGTCGCCACCATCGGCGGGCGACGTCGAGCTCCAGGTCGTGCGCACGCTGCCGGACAGTACCTATCCTCAGCTTCCCCGCGGCGACTTTCGTATCCTCGAGTCCTATCTGCGTGGCCTGCGCGCCGCGCAACGCTTTGTCTATCTCGAGAACCAGTTCCTCTGGTCGCCCGAGATCCTCGCGGTCCTGCGCGAGAAGCTGGCGCGGCCGCCGACGCCCGACTTCCGCACGGTGCTCATCCTTCCCGCCAAACCCGACACCGGCGGCGACGATACCCGAGGACAGCTCGGAACGCTGGTGCAGGCCGACGGCGACGGGGGCCGCCTGCTGGCGTGCACGCTTTACGCGATTGGCGATGAGAAGGACTGGCCCGTCTACGTACACGCAAAGCTGGGCATCGTCGACGATGCCTGGATGACGATCGGCTCGGCAAACCTGAACGAGCACTCGCTGTTCAACGACACCGAGATGAACGTTGTCACGCACGACGCCCGGCTCGCCCGGGAGACCCGGGTCCGCCTCTGGGCGGAGCATCTACAGCGGCCGGTCGAGTCGGTCGCCGGCGATCCCGCCGCCGTAATCGATCGCTTGTGGAAACCGATCGCGCATGAGCAAGCGGAGCGCCGACAACGAGGCGAGCGGGCGACGCACCGACTGAGCATGTTGCCGGGAATTTCCCGGCGGTCACGACTCCTGCTCGGTCCACTGCAGGGTCTCGTCGTCGACGCTTAGCGATTGCGCTCGTTGCGAACGAAGAGTGCGGTCCCGATGACCAGGAAGACCACGAACATCCCGGCGATCACCGCCAGGTCGACGATGGGTGGATCCAGCACGACCCGCGAGAACTCGGGTCGCCCGGCGTAGAAAAAACCGCGGGCGAGGTCCACCGCGTAGCGCATCGGAGCGATCCGCGAAAAGATTTCCAGGTAGGGAGGCAAGATCTTGATCGGGTTAAAAATGCCGGCGAGGAAGAATTGCGGCAGCATCACGAAGGTGAAGATCTGCCCGGCCATCTCCTGGCTGCTGAGGTTAGAGAGCACGAGCACGCCGAAGGCGCCGCCAAGCAGGCAGATCAGGAGTCCCGCGATGACGAGCCCGCCCAAGCTCGCGGCCGAGGCGTGGATCCCGACGATGAACGCGAAGGCGAGGATGGCGGCAGCCTGCGGAAGGGCGACGAGTGACTCGCCGAGGATCTTGCCGACGATGATCGAGTAGCGCGAGATAGGGGAGACGAACATCTCCTGGCTGAAATCGTTCTCGCGGTCGCTGATCAGCGACATCACGCCCTGCGCCGTGGTCTGAAATAACGTTTGCCCGAACACGCCGGTGAACGTGAAGGCAAGGAAATTGAAACCGAGGTTGCGGCCAAGATTCGCCTGCAGGCTGCCGCCCAGCACGCCGATCAGAAGCAGCGGAAATACCAGGGTTGTGACCAGCCGTGGCCGGTCACGCAGCAGCTTCATCAGGTCGCGCTGCGCAATCGCCAGCACCGGCCCGAGCTCACTCATCGCCGGCCCCGATGATGGATACGTAAGCGTCCTCGAGCGAGGGTTGGTGCACGGTGACGACGGACAGCGGCGTGTCGATCGCCTTGAGCAGTTGATGCGTGCTTCGACCGTCCAGTCTGATCTTGAAAAGCGGGGTCTCGGTGAAAGGCACGCCGCGAGCAACCAGTTCGCCGCGCAACCGGTCGCGATCGTCGGCGTCGATGAGGACGTGCTCGGTGACCAGCTCCGCCTTGATCCGCGAGGGCGCGCCGAACGAGACGATCCGTCCCTTGTTGATGATGCAGACGCTGTCGGCGCCCTCAGCTTCTTCCAGGTAGTGCGTCGTCAGAAACACCGTGGTGCCACTTTTCTGGACGCCGCGAAGGTACTCCCATAAGTTGCGCCGCCCACTGGTGTCGAGTCCGCGAGTCGGTTCGTCCAGGAAGAGAACATCGGGCCGGTGCATCAAGCTGCGGATGATCTCGAGCTTGCGTCGGGTGCCACCGGAGAGGGTTTTGATCGGGCGAAAGACATCCGTCTCGATGTCGAGTAAGGCCGCCAGGTCGCGGACCTGACGCCGGTAGTCCTCCGGCATCAAGCTGAATCGCGGCCGGTAGGGATAGAGCCGGTAGAGCACCGCGTGAAACCGGATGTTTTCCTCGCCAGTGAGGTTCATGTCGAGGCTGGGGTTCTGAAAGATGATGCCCACCCTGGCGCGCACCTCGCTCGCCTGCCTGACGACGTCATAGCCGGCGATGCGGACCCGCCCGGACGTCGGGATCAGCGTGGTCGTAAGGATCGAAATCGTCGTCGTCTTCCCCGCGCCGTTGGGGCCGAGGAAGGCAAAGAACTCGCCCCTGCGCACCGTAAAGCTGATGCCGTCGACGGCGTTGGTCTTACCCTTCCGATATCGCTTGACGAGGTCCTCGACCTCGACGATGGCGGTCTGGTTCGCCGATCCGGCTCCTATCAGCTCTCCCACTGGGAGACAGCCAGGAAGTAGGGGCGGATATTGCACCGCCAACCGATCAGGGGGTGAACGCCGAGCCGTCCCGGTGGGTCCTCATCGAGAGAGGGCTGCCGCACTTCCTGCCAGTTGGGCTCGCCGTTGCAGTGAGGGCATCGCACCGGCGGACGGAGGGCTTCCATGCATGAGCTATGGTACCGACCGATGGCTGAAGAGCGCCTCTACTCGCTGACCGAGGCGGCGGCGAAGCTCGGCGTCTCACCGGCGACGATTGCCAACTGGATCCGGCTCGGCATCGCGACGGCGAGCCGGCAGGATGAGCTGGGGCGCAACCGCTACACGGCTGCCGACCTTGTCGAGATGGAACGGCGTTTCCAGGAGCGACAGGCACGCAAACGAACGCGCTAGCGGTCGCCGTTCCTCCGGCACGTACAATACGGGGGCGTTTGCGGGGGGAGAGCGAGGAGGAACATGCAGGCTCGGCTGCTGAACACTGCCCCCGAAAAGGCGGAGACGGACGCGCTCATCTTGCCGATCTTTGAAGGGCAGTCAACGGTGCCGGCGGAGGCCGCCGCCCTCGACAAGAAGTTGAAGGGCGCGATCACACAGCTGCTCGCCGATCAGGAGTTCCGCGGCCGGTTCATGGAACTTGTGCCCGTGCACAACCTCGGCAACACGCCCAGCAAGTGGACCGTCCTGGTCGGTCTGGGGAAGCCCACGGAGCTCGATCTGGTGCGGCTGCGCAATGCGTTGCAGGCGGCCGGCCGCGTGCTCCGCAAGCGCGGGCATCGGCGGGTTACCGTCCTCCTGCCGAAGGCCGTCGCCGCCACCGCCGGCGCGGCTGACCTGGCACGGGCTGCCACCGAGGGCATCGGGCTCAGCAACTTCGATACCGGCTCCCTGAAGACGCGCCACGAACAGGCGGTCACCCAGATCGACACCCTGAGCATCATCGGGCTCGACGGCGAGAAGAGCGCGGCGGCAGCCGTGAAGGATGGCCTGGTCCTCGCCGAGGCGACGAACCGCATCCGCGGGTGGGTCAACGCACCGGCCAATGCGTTCACACCGACGGTCTTCGTGGAGAAGGTCAGAGAGGCGGTCAAAGGCACGGGGCTCGATCTCAAAGTCCTCGAGGTCGCCGACATGCGCCGTCTCAAGATGGGTGCCCTGCTGGCGGTGGCGCGTGGCTCGGACGAGCCGGCCAAGATGATCGTCTTGCGATATGGCGGCGGCCGCAAGGGCGGCCCCACACTCGCGCTCGTCGGCAAGGGCATCACGTTCGACAGCGGTGGCATCTCGATCAAGCCGGCGCAGAACATGGAGATGATGAAGTCCGACATGGGCGGCGGCGCGGCTGTGGTCGGCGCGATCCTGGCGATCGCCCAGCTCAAGCCGAAGGTCAACGTCATCGGCATCGTGCCAACGACCGAGAACATGCCATCGGGCAAGGCGATCAAACCCGGCGACGTCGTGACCGGGTCGGGCGGGAAGACGATCGAGATTATCAACACCGATGCCGAGGGACGCCTGATCCTGTCGGACGGGATCACGTACGCCGTCAACGAAGGCGCGACTCACATCGTCGACATCGCCACGCTGACGGGCTCGATCGCGCGCACGCTGGGCCCGCTGGCGATCGGCGCCTTCGGCAACGATCCGCCCTTGATGGGTCTCGTCCGCCGCTCGGCCGACCTCGCCGGCGAGCGGCTGTGGGAACTCCCCACCTGGGCCGATTACGACGGCCTGATCGACAGCGAAATCGCGGATATCAAGAACGCGACCGTACCCTGGGCCGGCGCGACCACGGCCGCCCTTTTCCTCCGCGAGTTCGTGGATGGCCGTCCGTGGGTCCACCTCGACATCGCCGGCAGCGCCTGGCAAGATGCGTCCGAGTTGAAGACGGTTCCCAAGGGTCCAACCGGCTCCGGCGTGCGTGTGATGGCGCACCTGGCCCAACTGCTTGCCGATCGCTAAGCCCGACTCGGTCTCCGCCCTTCGCGACCTGGCCGATCGCTATGTCGACCAGTCGGCCGTGCTTGACCCGATCCTCGCGACCTCGCGCGGCGTCACGGGTCACGACGCCGAGATGACGGACTACTCCCCTGACGGCCAGGCCGCGCGCGCGGCGCTCGACCGGGAGACGCTCGCCGAGTTGTCGCAGATACGACCGCTGACCGAGCCCGACCGCCTGGCGGCAGACGTGATGCGCGAGCGCTTGCAGGTGGCAGTCGACCAGGACCAGGCTGGCGAGCGCCTGCGTGACCTGCGTATCTTCGGGAGCCCCTTCCAGAGCATTCGACAGTGCTTCGATCTCATGGCCACGGCGACCGATGCCGATTGGGAGCTGATCGCCACGCGGATGGAGCGAGTGCCGCAGGCGCTGGCCAGCTTCGAGTCGGCGCTGCGTGAGGGGCGGCGCCGGCGGGTCGTGGCGGCGCGACGCCAGGCGCTGGTCTGCGCCGATCAAGGCGCGACGTGGAGCGGCCAGAAGCAGGCACGGCCGTTCTTCGAGACCCTTGCCGCCAAGGCCGATGCTCGCGGCGACGCGACGCTTCAGCGCCGGCTCGGCGCCGCCGCCCTGCGTGCCTCGGAAGCCTACGCGAAGACGGCGCGCTTTCTGCGGGAGGAATATGCGCCGGCAGCGGCCGAACGCGATGCCGTGGGATCGGAGCGATACACGTTGTGGGCGCGAGCGTTTCTTGGTAAGGCCATCGACCTGAACGAGACCTACGGCTGGGCTTGGGACGAGCTTCACCGGATCGAGGATCGAATGACCGCCGTCGCGGGGCGCATCCTGCCCGGTGAACCTCTGCCGGCGGTCGTCCACCTGCTGGAGACGGATCCAGCGCGGTCGATCGAAGGCGTCGACGCGTTTCGCGACTGGCTCCAGGAGTTGATGGACCGAACCATCGCCGAGCTAGACGGCGCCCACTTCGATATCCCAGAACCCGTCAAGCGGGTCGAGGCCATGATCGCGCCGCCGGGAGGGGCTGCGGCCATGTATTACACGCGGCCGTCGGAGGATTTCAAGCGACCCGGGAGAACCTGGTATCCCACGCTGGGCAAGACGCGGTTCCCCCTCTGGGGCGAGGTGTCCACGGCCTACCACGAGGGCGTCCCCGGGCACCATCTCCAGCTGGCGCAACTGACCTACATGGCCGCCGCGCTCAACCGTTTCCAGCGCGTTGGGGCGTTCGTGCCCGGTTACTCTGAGGGCTGGGCTCTCTACGCCGAGCGCCTCATGGGTGAACTCGGCTACCTGCAGAACCCGGCGTACGAGCTCGGCATGCTCCGGGCACAGGCGTTCCGCGCCATGCGCGTCATCGTCGACATCGGCGTGCACGTCGGACTGAAGATCCCGGCAAACGAGCCCTACCACCCGGCGGAAACCTGGTCGCCGGAGCTGATGTTGCCGTTCGCCATCGAGCATGGCCATGAGCCCGAGGACTTCTTACGCAGTGAGGTCGATCGATACCTGGGCTGGCCGGGGCAGGCAATTTGCTACAAGGTCGGCGAGCGAACCTGGCTCGCCGTCCGAGAGCGGGCGCGTAAGCGCGCGGGCAAGGCGTTCGACCTCAAGGCCTTCCACAACCAGGCCCTCAACCTTGGACCGATGGGACTCGCCCAACTCGAGCGCGAAGTTGGTGCGGAGGTCCGTCCGGTCTAGCGCTTCGCCCAACCGGGATCCGGGTAACGAGGACGGGCGCTGGCGACATCGGGGGGCCAGATGAGAACCGGGCGCCCCGACTGAACCTGTTGTACGTAGACCGGCTTCGCGGCGTTGGCCCCGCGGTCGTCGAACTTGATTTGACCGAAGAATGTGTTCAGGTCGGTGGCGGCGAGCGCCTCACGCACCTTGGCCGGCTCTAGCGAGGCCGCTCGCTCGATCGCGACCTCGAGCGTCAGGCAGGCAGCGGTCGCGGCGGCGGCATATTGGTCGGGCATGTGCCCGAACTGCGCGGCGAACGCCAACGCGTAGTGGAAGCTGTCGAGAAAGTAACTGATCGGGTTGCGGGCGGCCGGTGCCCACTGCGTCGCTCCAACCGTGAAGTTCGCTGCCTTGTGGAGATCCCTGGTGAAGCGTCCTTCGCCGGGTCCGTCGCTGAAGCCAAAGAGCTTGGGCTGGATATTCATCTGCTGGGCCTGCTGGAGCGTGCGTACACCTTCGGCGGCATGCCCAATCTCGAGGATGATCTCCGCCCCGGCGGCGGCCCCCAGCTGACCGCTAACGTCGTTGACACCCGAGGGATAGCTGTTGCCATACACCACCGATAAGCCCTTGGCATTCGCGTAGACGGCGGTGGCGTTGGCAACCTCTGCCGAGAGACTGTCACTCGCGTACAGGATGGCCGCCGATTGCGGTTTGGGATCCTGGGCCAGCACCATGTCGACGACGCCCTGCATCTGCCGGCTGCGCGGCGCCAGCACGCTGAATAGATAGTGGTAGTGGTTGTTGAGGACCGCGTCCGACGAAGCCCCACTGCTGACCATGGGGACCTGGTGCTGCTCCGCAACCGGCGCTGCCCGGCTGGCGGTGGCATCGTTCGAGGGCCCGAGCAGGAGGGTGTCGTGGTTCTCTGAGATCAGCTGTTCGGTGGTCGACGCGGCGATCGATGGCCGGCTCTGATCGTCGGCAATGTCGAGACTCAGCCGGTGGCCGACGCCCTTGAGATAGATGCCGCCCTTCTCGTTGATCCAATCCTGGCAGTAGAGATACCCCTCCTTGGCCATCTGGCCGTTCGTCGCCTGGCTACCTGTGAGGGAGAGGACGGTCCCGACCGTGACGACGCTGCCCAGGGGCCGGCTGATGACCGCCGGGGCGGGCGCGCATGCGGTCGCCAGCAAGGCGATCGCGATCAGGGCCGAGAGGGCGAGCCAGGGCCTCCGCACGTCGCGTGATTATGTTCGCGTCGCGCTACCGAGCCCGTCCGATCGGCTGACAAATTTGCTGATAGCCGGAGGGGCAGGGGCTGGGTGCCCACTAAACTATGCGATTGGCTCCGGTGGCGAGTTAGCCAAGTGGTAAGGCAGAGGTCTGCAAAACCTCCAGTCGCGGCGGTGGAGTCGGCCGAACCCTGCGCCGTGCCCGCCCCGCCAGTCGCGGCGGTGGAGTCGGCCGAGCCTTGCGCCGTGCCCGCTCCGCCAGTAGCCGCCGTCGAGTCCGCCGATCCGGGCGCGGTGCCGGCGCCGCCAGTCTGGGCGGTGGAGTCGGCCGAGCCTTGCGCCGTGCCCGCTCCGCCGGTAGCCGCCGTCGAGTCCGCCGAGCCTGGCGCCGTGCCCGCGCCGCCAGTGGCCGCGGTGGAGTCGGCCGAGCCCGGCGCCGTGCCGGCACCGCCCGTGGCCGCGGTGGAGTCGGCCGAGCCCGGTGCCGTGCCGGCACCGCCAGTCTGGGCGGTGGATTCGGCCGAGCCTTGCGCCGTGCCGGCACCGCCCGTGGCCGCGGTGGAGTCGGCCGAGCCTTGCGCCGTACCCGCCCCGCCCGTGGCCGCCGTCGAGTCCGCTGATCCCTGCGCGGTGCCCGCGCCGCCCGTGGCCGCCGTGGAGTCGGCCGAGCCTTGCGCCGTGCCCGCCCCGCCCGTAGCCGCCGTAGAGTCCGCTGATCCCTGCGCGGTGCCGGCGCCGCCCGTGGCCGCCGTAGAGTCGGCTGATCCCCCGTGCCCGCCCCGCCGGTAGCCGCCGTCGAGTCCGCCGATCCCGGTGCGGTCCCGGCGCCGCCCGTCTGGGCGGTAGAGTCGGCTGATCCCGGCGCCGTGCCCGCGCCGCCGGTAGCCGCCGTCGAGTCGGCCGAACCCTGCGCCGTGCCCGCCCCGCCAGTCGCGGCGGTGGAGTCGGCCGAACCCTGCGCCGTGCCCGCCCCGCCAGTCGCGGCGGTGGAGTCGGCCGAGCCTTGCGCCGTGCCCGCCCCGCCAGTAGCCGCCGTCGAGTCGGCCGAGCCTTGCGCCGTGCCCGCGCCGCCAGTGGCCGCGGTCGAGTCCACCGATCCCGGCGCCGTGCCAGCGCCGGCAGTCTGGGCCGTGGAGTCAGCCGATCCTTGCGCCGTGCCCGCTCCGCCAGTAGCCGCCGTCGAGTCCGCCGAGCCGGGCGCGGTGCCGGCGCCGCCAGTCTGGGCGGTGGAGTCGGCCGAGCCTTTCGCCGTCCCCGCCCCACCAGTGGCCGCCGTCGAGTCCGCCGATCCCTGCGCCGTGCCCGCGCCGCCAGTCTGGGCGGTGGAGTCGGCCGAGCCCTGCGCCGTGCCCGCGCCGCCAGTCGGTGCTGTCGATGCTGCCGACCCAGGCTCGGTACCGGCCGCCCCGCTGGCCGCCACCGCGGACTCCTGCGAGCCGCTGTCCGGCCCGATGGCTCCGTCGTGGCCAGTATTCCCAGGCGAAAAGACGATCACCTCAGAGGCGGCCGCACGCTTGGCGAGAGCGGCCGGGTGAATGCCTGGAATCGTCTTCGGTGTCTTGGGTACGGGTTGATTCGTAGTTTTGACGGAGCTTGGGACCACCACGAGGGGAGCACCGGCGGAGTGATACGTCGGGTTCGCGACAATCACCCCCGTACTGGCGGTCCGTCCCACCACCAGGAGCGCACCGAACAGGAGACCGGTGGCCTTTAGCGCCCAGGTCGATTTCGAGATCAGTTCTTCGGCTTCATCGTCATCAGAGTCCCGTCGGCGCAGATAAATGCTGTCGGTTGCCATTTCCAACCTCCCGTCGCGGTCGGCGATTTTGAATCCCACCACATCGAGTGCTGATGGATGAGACCACTCGCTCCCTGTGCATTTCAGGCTAGATCTGCCTGCAACATGTGTCAATTCAAATGCGTGGTCTTTGTGACCCAGAGTGTTGGGGCGTATCCGTCGGGTCCTGATGGCAAACGCGCCCGAAGCACGGGACAGCAGTCACTGGTTAACCGTCAGTGACCCATCCAGCCTCAGCAAAAGCTGGGGACCAACACCGGCTGGATCGCCACCGAGAGGCCGTATGGTGTGATCGTCCACACAGCGTGTCAGTGGTGGTCTCGCGAGAGCTCGAGGAGCGGAAAAGAGCGGTGGCTTCGCGGCGGAACAAGGAAGTTCTGACGCCGCGTCGCGGTGATAAAACGTTCTAGCCCGTTGTCATCGGATGCCACCCCGTGCGCCTTGACGAGATCGAGCGATGCCTGATTGCGCCGCATCCTCGTAAAAAAGTCGGCGGTTGGAACGAAGACGGTAAATTGCAGTTTCGGTTGGTTGCTCTTATTGGGGATGTCAAGGGAGTCGAAGCCGGGACCATCCATGCGGATGTGGATCGGAGTGCCGTCGGCCGCTCGTGACGAACGTTGGAGTGCCGGGAGGTGGCCCATTCGATGCTTTCCCTCGAAGGTGTTGATGCCGGCGGCGTTCTTGAAGGCATCATTCGTACCCAGGAACAGGTTTTTCAGAAACGCTGGGCCGCCGCCATTCTTGAACTGGTCTTTGTTGCCAATCGATGGTATGGGATCGGACCTGAAGGCATACTGGACGCGCTCGGTAAACGGTTCGTCGGGTACCGAATAGAACTGGTCGAGGTCTTGAATGACGTGCGAGAGGTGCTGGATGGCACCGTCCGCCAGATAGTCACCGGGACGGGCCGTCGTCAGCCGCGCCGAGCTGTTGCCCTGAAAGGTCGTGATGGCCGGCGGACCGCTGCCATCGGTTTGCTGGTCGGCAAATCCCATCCACATCGGGGACTGATGGTTGACCCGGGAAGCAAACGCAAGGTGGTTGGCATCGGCGACTTTACGCGGCAGGCCGATCTTCTGGAACATGACGCGATTCGACGTAACTCGGAACAACCCGCGGAAGTCTGGGGAGCCGATGGCCCGTCCGTTCAGTCGATTGCTGCCCTTGAGCAGCCAATCGAGCACGTCATCCGTGTGTGCCAGGACGTCACTCCGAAGGGTCAGGAGCATGTCGTTGTGCTCGATCACGACCGGAATCGTGAAGGTCTGCTTGGTGATGCCCGGGTTCGACGGCGAGACATCGGTTGGACTTGGCACGGCTTCCTCGAGTGCCAGCCTGTTTAGATCGGAGCGCAATCGGGGGACGTGCCGTTGGACCAGCGCTCCTTTCATTCCGCCTGGAAGCCTTTTGAAATACGGAATCCCGTAGCCAACGAAGGTGAAAACCCCTTGCGGGCTGAAGGGATAGCGAGACTCGATCGTGTCCAGCGCGTCTCCGAAGGTTTCCTGGTCAGACTCATTTGGCGTGCGGCTGAGCGCAAGAGTCACGAAGCGGGTAAAGACTGGCCCGAAGCGTACGGGCACCCCACTGATCGTCTGTGCGGGTGCAATGAACGCGCCAATGTCAAACTGGATGTCTGGTAACACATTCGGCGACGTGTGCGCCAGGCGGTTTGTTGGTCCGGCGAGAGCATCGAGGATCGCAGGTGCGGACAGGGCTAGTCCTGTCGCTGCCGCTGCTTTGAGCACGGTGCGACGACTGACAGTGCGGTCGAGCGGGTTATCTAAACCCATGGCGACCTCCCCCCGAAGTCAATTCGGCGACGCCTACCTCGGGTCGCTCGATCTCCGGCTGATGAGGAGGTCCCAAGCGATAGTCCGGAGAACCCCTCTTACCGGCGGACCCTCATCGGGCTAATCCGAGCGTACGTGTGGGTGGTTTCGGAAGAGATCGCAGCACGGCGACAAATCGAGAACGGGACAGCATGACCACGCAAATGCCGTAAGGCCGAGCAAGTCACCGCCGTTACCGAAACAGTACGTTGGAAAAGCACGTCGGTGTGTTGCTTATGGCTTACGGCAGCCCGAATCACCTGCACGAGGTGGAGGCGTATTTCACCGATATCCGTGGCGGCCGGCGCCCATCTTCCGACGAAGTCGCGGAGCTGACCGACCGCTACCACCAAGTCGGGGTGCCGACGCCGTTGCTGGAAGTTTCACGCCGCCTGGCAGCGAAAGTGGAGCGCACGTTGAACCAGTCAGGGGGCAGTCAATTCACGGTTCGAGTGGGGATGAAGCATTGGACGCCTCGGATTCAGACCGCGTTCCAGGAGCTCGAGCAAGCCGGCGTGGACCGGGTGATTGGACTCGTGCTCGCGCCTCACTACTCGCGCATCGGCACCGGCGGCTACCAAGCGCGGGTCGATCGGGCGCTGGCGGAGTCCAAGAGGCAAGTGAGCCTCGATTTCATCCAGAGCTGGTTTGCGCTCCCCGGCTATCTGGAGGCGGTGGCCGAGAACGTCCAGACGGCCTTGCGTGCTTTTCCGGACGCGGCTACCGCGACCGTGGTCTTCACGGCGCACAGCCTTCCTTCTAGGATTCTTGACGAGGGCGATCCCTACCGCGACCAGTTGCTCCAGAGTTCGGAACTGATCGCGCGGCTCGTGCCAGCGCGGGAGTGGCGGTTTTCGTTCCAGAGTCAGAGCCACACTGGCGAACCCTGGCTTGGGCCCGACTTGCTGGACACGCTTGTGGAGCTCGCGGCTGCTGGCCGACGACGGGTGGTCGTGGCTCCCGTGGGTTTTATCGCCGACCACCTTGAGGTTCTCTACGACATCGACATCGAAGCGCGCCAAAAGGCCTGCGAGCTGGGCATGGAATTTCAGCGAACCCAAATGTTGAATGACGACGAGCGGTTGGCGAACGCCCTGGCCCAACTTGTGCGGCGTCAGCTCGCGTGATCAATACGGCCTGGGCCGGATGGCCCTGTTTGCAAGCTCGCTCTACCATGAAGGGGTGACGAGCGCCATCGTCGTCGCCGGCATGCCCGAAGCGGTCGTCGAGCTGCTGAACAAGGCCCTGGTGGGGGAGTTGACCGTCATTGATCGCAAGGGTCACTTACGGACGGATCCCCTGATCCCGTTCTGGGACGGCCGATACATCCTGATGACATCGAGCATTCTGTTCTCGCGCAAGCTGGAGGACATCAAGCGCAATCCGCGGGTCTCATTGAGCCTGTCCGATCCCGTTGGCATCCCGGCGCAACCGTTCTCTCGCGCCACCATCCAGGGTGACGCCCGCGTCATCGATGACGACCTCCACCGGGGTTGGTACCGGCTACTCCCCCTCTGGGAAGCCAAGGAACCGATCATCAAGACCTTCCTCAAGCCGATGCAGAAGCTTGGCTTGCCACTCTTCTGGGAGCGGGCCGTCATTGAAATCCTGCCGCAGCGCGTGTTGTGGTGGCCAGACGGGGACACCACGCGCGATCCGCAGGTCACAGACATTCGGGAGGCTGCGGCGTGAATCTCGGCGACGCGCTGTCCCGCCTCCCGGGCTTCTCGCACGCGGTGCTGGTCGTCCCTGACGAGCGAGGTTACCCGCTGAGCGTTGCCACGTCATTCAGGGTCGTTGATGGCACAGTCGAAGTTACTCCGGCGTCAACCGGCCCAAGTGCCGTCCGTGATACCGTCGAGGCCCGATTGGTCGTCAGTCACATCCGCCCATATCCCGGCGTTGGCTACGACCAGCGACGCTATATCGAGCTGAGCGGCACCCTCTCCGTCGGCGGATCGGCCTGGCGCTTCAACCCCCAGGGCGCGCGCGGCTGGGATGAGCAGGACCTGTCCTTCCCCGAGCTCTGCCAGCGCGCGCTGCCGCAGGCGCGGCGCTACCTGGCCAACCTGAGCACTGAACGGGGCCGCCCGGTGACTCCGCAGATGAGCGCCGGGTGGCGCTTCTTCCTTGCAACCAGGCTTCCTTTTTTGACCGCGACCATCGTGCCCGTCTTCCTTGGGCTGGCCGCGGCAGCCTATGATCGTCACTTCTCGCTTGGCCTTGCGGCGCTAACGCTGGCGGGCGCCATGGCAGTACACCTCGGCCTCAACGTGGCCAACGACATCTTCGACACGCTGAGCGGAGTGGATGCGGCGAATCTCACCCCCACCAAGTTCAGCGGCGGCTCCCGCGTGCTGCAGTACGGCCTGGTCAGCCTGCGCCAGATGATGGCGCTGGCGGCGGTCTTCTACGCGGTCGCGATCGTCATTGGCCTGGTGCTCGTGGGGATCAGCGGGCTCGGCCTACTCTGGCTCGGCGTTGCCGGTGTTCTGATCAGTTACTTCTACACCGCACCGCCGCTGCGCCTCGTGCACCGCGGGTTAGGCGAGCTATGCGTCGCCCTTGGTTTCGGGCCGATCATGGTCCTGGGCGCGTACTTTGTCCAGACTGGCCACTATGCGCTGCGGCCGCTCATCCTGTCGATTCCGGTCGCCATCCTGGTGATGCTGATCCTCTATGCGAACGAGGTGCCGGACCGATTCGCCGATGCGAAGACGGGGAAGCGCACGCTGGTCGTGCGCATGCAACCCGCCGCCGTGATCCGCGGATACGTGGGTGCTGTGGCGGTCGCCTACCTCGTGGTCATCGCGGGGGTCGTCTTCGGCGTCCTCCCCTGGCCGACCCTGATATCGCTGCTCACCATCCCGCTCGCCTACCAGACCTGGAAGGGCTTGAGCGCGCACTACGATAGCCCCTACCAGTTGATGTCGTACCTGGGGAAGAACGTCAATCTGCATCTCCTCACCGGGCTCCTACTCGTCTTCGGCGTCCTGCTCGGGATCCTCGTTCGCCGGTAAAACCCGCCTCGTGTGATGTTCCCGTATCCGCAATTCAGCCTCGCGGAGGGCGCCAGACGTATTCCCGGAACCGGCAGTACTCCTTGAAGCCAATCGCTTCGTAGAGGCGCGCGCCCGACCCTGAAGCCGTGAGGCTCGCGATGCCGTGGCCGGCCGAGCTGGCATCCGTCAGTGCCATCCTTGTGAGGGCCGTCCCCACGCCCTGGCGCCTCGCTTCCGGTATCGTTCCGACCGAATAGACTCCAGCGGTGCTCCCCAGGTGAAGGGCGCAGGTCCCTACTGGCTGGCTGCCCAGGCGCGCCAGGTAAAGGTGCCAGCCGCTGAGCGAGTCATTGCTCAGGTAGGTGTAGACGGTCGTGGCAGCTTCCAAGGTCTGCTCATCTGGAGTCGCGCCAAAAGACTGGAGCAGCGTCGCAAACCAGCTCCGCACGTCGTGACGCTCGGCAACCCGGTAGACCGATAGAGGTTCGCCGGCGGGAGTCTGCTGGAACCGGCCCGGCAGGGTCATCGCCATGCCAATCGATTCATCACCGTAGTAATCGAACCCGTGTTGGCGGAGTTGCGGCTCCAGGCCGTTTTCCGCATCCACGTCGGACACCCACCAGACGAATGGCATGACACGCTCGGCGAAGATTTGCTGGATCTCGTCGATCTGGTCGTCGGAATACGGCCCCGCTTTCAGTCGGATCGTCGCATTGAAAGAGGCCATTGGAATTCCTGAGATGGCCCAGCAGATCTCAGGGCTCGAGTGTGCAGCGCCCCATTGGCGTGCGCCCAAGCGCCAGCGAAGCCTCAACACGGCTCGCGGTGATCGAAGATATCGGTGTTGGAGGCCTGATGTCGGCAGCCTAACTGACGGCTCCCGACATTCCACCTTGACTCGCTGCGATCAATGGATGGGTTTGCCGGCGATGGCTACTGGGGCGCGTGAAGTCCAGGCGGTGGCGCGCCTCGCCAGCTCGGTGGGTGTGATTTCGGTCTTGACCAGCCAGTCGAGAATTCCGAGGGAGCGGGCTCTCCGGCGCTGAGTCTCGTCGCCGCTGTTGGTCAGCATCGCGATAGGCAGATCGTGAGTCGCCCCGTTCGATCGGAGGAACTCGAGCGTCGTCAACCCGTCGATTCTCGGCAGCTCCACGTCCAGAAGGACGAGGTCGAATCGCTTGCTGCGCGCCCGGTCGACCGCGTGGCAACCATCGCCGGCGACCTCAACCTCGTGGCCGGCGATTGACAGCCCGAGGCTGAACATCTGCGCGATATCGGGCTCGTCCTCGACGAGGAGGATCGCGGCGTTCAACTCGCCACCTCGATCAACTGGTCGGCGGGATCCGGCAATCGGTCGGAGCCGTCCGAGCCGTACATCGAGTTGAAGATGCGCGCCTGGATATCGAAGACGACGTCGATCACGGCCGTGGGTTTCGGGCGCGGTCCGATGCGCGGCGTGTATTCGAACGGCAGGTCCGCAACCAGCGCCGCCAAAGCGGCAACGTGGGATGCGGGGGTGCGCCGCACCTCCATCAGGTTCAGCGTCTCGAGCTCGGTGAGCATCGCGTCGGTGCGTTCGAGAAGCGCGGGGAGCCGGCGGCTCCCGAGCCGATTCGCGGCGAACCTATCAATGGCTTCCCTGATCTCCTCGTTGGCCAATTCCATCGGTCCTGCATACTCGCTCATCACGGCTTCCTCCTACGACAATTCGAAGTTCTAGGCGGCGATCCCTGTCCGAGCCGCAGTTGATGCGTGCCGACCGTCTGCTAATGCCTGGAGCATTTTCATTCCGGACAAAACGGAGACGAAGATCATCGTGAAGATGCTGACCGCCGCCTCCGCCTCAGTGATGCTCCTCGTTTGCCAGACGACCCCGGCGGCATCGGTCACCACCCTGTTGCCGGTAAAGACCAGGTAGGAAAGCACCGCCGCCACGCCGATCACGGCATACGAGGCGACCGCCTGCGCGTAGTAGGACGCGGGCAACGGTAATGAATCCGCACCGGCCCTCCGGAGCCGGAGGAACAGAGCAAACAGCTGAAGGAACACATACACAGTGAAGAACCAGCCGACGTAGTTCGTGAGCGGTACCCCAAAGTAGCCGCCGCCTTGCTCCCAGATCCAGAAGTGCTTGATCGTCGATGCGGTCGGATCAAAGGTCAGGTCCCACATCACCATGACCGCCGAGCCGATCACCGGGACAGCGACGGTTGGGAACCAGCTGACCTCCCGGCGGACATCGCCGACGAGGACGACGCCGACCATCCACGCGAGATACGCGGTGGCAAAGTAGGAGGGCCCGATGAACCACGGCACCAGGAAGAGCATGGGCCCGGACGTGTAGTGGTAGTGGCCGAACGGAAAACCGGTCAGGATGCTGGTGTTTTCGAGGATGTTGCTGACGACGAGACACACGACGAGGAAGGCCAGGATACCGCTCCAGCGATAGCGCAACGCCCCGTGGATGAGCGCGAAGACCGCGGACGCCATCACGACCGGTATGGTCAGCGAGGGCGCAAACGCCGTGGTCGCGAGTCGTGTCACCGCCAGGAGCACAACCAGCACCCAAAGAAATTTGATCCACGTTTTCGTATTTCTCATGCTTCAACCCCGCCTTGTTTAGTGACTCAAGGTTGGGGCCGGCCCGGAACGATGTCGCCGCATATTCGGGGGAGCAGATCCTCCGTCGATTGGGGGAGGCAAACCACTGAAGTTGACTATTTGGATTGACAAAGTCAACAATTTCCGGCAAAATGGCACGAACGCAAAATAAGACGGAGGACCGTAATTGCCCGGCGCCGCTTCGAACATCTCTTTGGCTGACCTTCGACAGCGTCTTAATGACCCCCACCTCACGATCGTCGACGTTCGGGCGCTGCCCGGGTACAACGGCTGGCGGTTGAGCGGCGCGGTTCGCGGAGGCCACATTCCCGGAGCGGTCGCCTTCCCCAGTGCCTGGCTCGAGAGCGTCGATGCGCCGGAGGTCGAACGGCTGCTCCGCTCCAAGGGCATCCTCGCCAGCCGAGCCGTCGTCCTCTACGGCGATAGGCCGGAGGATACTGTGCCGCTTACGACGAGGCTAGCTGAATTGGGACACGCGAGCGTTCAGATCTTCGCGGGCGGCTGGCCCGAGTGGGCTGCCGATCCAACGCTGCCGGTCGATCGTCTAAAGAACTACGACCGGCTCGTCGACGACGAGTGGCTTCGCGACCTGCTCGACGGCGGACGCCCCGAGGCGGCGCCCAGCGGGCGATTCCTCCTCTTTCACGTCAACTTCGGCGTTCCTGAAGAGTACGAAGAGAATCACATTCCCGGGGCGCTCTATCTCGACACCAACCGGCTGGAGAATCCCCGCGACTGGAACCGGCGCACTGCGGAAGAACTCGAGGTGGCCCTGCGGTCTTTCGGCATCACGCGCGATACGACCGTCATCCTGTACGGCCGCGATACCGAAGGCCACGCCAACGAGAAATGGCCGGGACGCCGCGCCGGACAGATCGCCGCCTGCCGCGCCGCGTTGATCCTGCGCTACGCGGGCGTCGACGATATCCGGCTGCTCGATGGCGGCTATGACCACTGGGTTCAGGCCGGAAATCCGGTCGAAACCATTCTCAACAGGCCCGAACCGGTCGCGTCGTTCGGTGTCCAGATTCCGTTGCGCCCGGAGGTCATCATCGACATCGACGAGGCCAAGCAGATTTTGGCCGATCAGGAGCACGCGGCTCTCGTCAGCGTTCGGACCTGGCGCGAGCACATCGGGGCCGTGAGCGGCTACAACTACATCGGCCCGGCCGGCCGGATCGCCGGCGACGTCTGGGGAAACTGCGGCTCGGATGCGTACCACATGGAGCACTACCGCAACGTCGACAACACCATGAGGGCCTACCCGGAGATCGCGGCGAATTGGCAAGCCGCAGGAATCACGGCCGATAAATGGGTCGCGTTCTACTGCGGCACCGGATGGCGCGCGGGCGAGACATGGTTCTACGCCTACCTGATGGGCTGGCCGCGGATCGCCGTCTACGATGGCGGCTGGTTCGAGTGGAGCCAGGATCCGATCAGCAACCCGATCGAGGTCGGGGAGCCGGTCGCCGTCTAGCGCAACGGCGACAACTTCCGGTGCCGTTCTGCCAGGACTTCGAGAACGCCGGCGAGGCTGAGCCCTCGCTCTCGCAGTAACACGCCGGTGTGAAACCAGAGGTCGGCGACTTCGTTGGTGAGCGCCTCATCGCTTTCCTGGGCGCCGGCCAGCAGGACCTCAACGGCTTCCTCTCCCACCTTTCGGAGGATTGCGGCACGCCCACCGTCGAATAGCGATGCGGAGTAGGATCCCTCTGGTCGTTGGGCCTGCCGCTCACGCAGCGTCGCATCGAGCTGGTCGATGATGGTGACCGGCTGCGCAAAGCACGCGCGCTGACCCGTATGGCATGCCGGGCCGGACGGATGAACCGAGACGAGGAGCGCGTCGGCATCACAGTCGGCCTCGACCTCCTCGACGTGCAGCACGTTGCCCGAGGTCGCGCCTTTGTGCCAGAGGGCTTGCCGGCTGCGGCTCCAGAAGTGTGCCTCGCCGGTCTCGACCGTCCGCGCCAGCGCGTCCCGGTCCATGTACGCGACCATCAACACGGTGCCGGTCGCCCTGTCCTGGGCGACCGCCACGATGAGGCCGCGCTCGTCGAACGTCAGGCTCGCGAGGTCGGGCGACTTCATACCCGAACCGGGATGCCCTTCGCGGCGAGGTAGGCCTTTACCTGCGGGATCGGATACGCCCTGCTGTGGAAGATGGAGGCGGCCAATGCGGCATCGGCCCTCCCCTCGGTCAGAACGGCTTCGATGTCCTTCGGATGACCCGCGCCCCCGGAGGCGATGACCGGAATCTGCACGGCGTCGGCGACCGCGCGCGTGAGCTCGAGGTCATAGCCGGCGCGGGTCCCATCGGCGTCGATGCTGGTGAGCAGGATCTCGCCCGCGCCCCGCCGCTGTGCTTCGACCGCCCAGCCGACCGGGTCGAGCCCGGCCGAATTTCTCCCGCCGTGGGTGAAAACCATCCATCCATTCCCGGCGACGCGTTTCGCGTCGATCGCCACGACGATGCATTGCGAACCGAAGGCGCGCGCGCCCTCCGTGATGAGTTGCGGGCGTTGCACCGCGGCCGTCTGGATCGAAACCTTGTCGGCCCCGGCACGCAGGAGCGTCCGGATTTCATCGAGCTCGCGGATGCCACCGCCAACCGTGAGCGGGATGAACACCTCGTGCGCCGTCTTCTCGACGACGTCGATCAGCGTCGCCCGGCCCTGGGGAGTCGCGTCGATATCGAGGAACGTGAGCTCGTCCGCGCCATCCTCGGAGTAGGCTCCGGCCAGCGCCACCGGATCGCCCTGATCCAGCAGCTCCCGGAAGTGCGTACCCTTGACGACCCGACCGCCGGCGGTGTCGAGGCAGGGGATGATCCGCTTGAGCAACATGTCGATGC
>VBFR01000263.1 GCA_005889345.1 Chloroflexota bacterium | reverse complement strand
CCCTTGAGCGGCTGCTCACGCTTGAAGCGTTCGCGGATCTGCTGCAGGACGGGCATCTCCTGCGCGGCCCACTCGATCATCCGCCGGCCGTCGTCGGCGAGCTTGAGATCCTTGACGTCGTATCGCTGCGCGGGAATGGTGGCCATGACCTACTGCGCCCGCGAGCCGTTGAGAGAAATCATGTCCACAAGCGTACTCAACCGGCGTTCGATCTCGCGCGTGTCCGCCTGGACGATGCGGCGCACGCTGAAGTCTTCCACCGCGAGCGAGCCAAGCACGCTGCCGTAGAGCATGCCGCGGCGCAGCACGTCATCCCCGCTATGGCCCGCGCGCGCGACGGCGCCGAGCAGGCCTCCGGCGAAGGCGTCACCGGCACCCGTGGGGTCGCGCACCGTCTCGAGTGGATGGGCCGGCGCGAAGAACACGCGATCCTGCGTAAAGAGCAGCGATCCGTTTTCGCCTCGCTTGATGATCACCGCCCGCGGACCGTAAGAGAGGATGACGTGCGCCGCCGACGGGAGAAAGCGCTGACCCGTAAACTGCACCGCCTCCTCGTCATTGATGATGACGCAGTCGACGCGCCGAAACACCCGCTCCAGCCCGGCATGAGCCGTGTCGAGCCAGAGCTTGATCGTGTCGCAGGCGACGAAATCCGCCTCCTCGACCTGGTCCAGGACCTCGAGCTGCAGCTCCGGCTGGATGTTGGAGAGGAAGATCACGCGCGAGCTGCGGTACGCCGCCGGCAGCGCTGGATGGAAGCCTGCAAACACGTTGAGCTGCGTATCGAGCGTCTCGCGCTGCTCCAGGCGGATGCCGGAATAGCGGGCCGTCCAGCGGAACGTCTTGCCCTTGAGCACCTCGAGGCCGCCCAGGTCGATGTTTCGCGATTCCAGGAGAGCGCGATGCGCCGCCGGAAAGTCGTCGCCCACCACGGCGACGAGCTGGATGGGGGCGAACAGCGATCCGGCTACGCAGAAATAGCTGGCCCCGCCGCCGAGCACTTCGCTGGCGACTTCCGTCGGCGTGTGGACCGTGTCGAGCGCGACCGAACCGACGACGAGGATCGGCCTGATGTCGTCGCTCATCAGAGCTTCAAATGAGAAACGACGTTGTATTCCGTCAGGTTGTCCGCCCCCTTGAGGAATTTGAGCTCGATCAGGAAGCTGATCCCGACGACGCGGCCCCCGAGCTGCTGTACCAGGCTGGCGGTTGTCTTCGCGGTTCCCCCGGTCGCCAGCAGGTCGTCGACGATGACGACAGACTGGCCCGCCTTGATCGCATCCTTATGTATCTCCAGCACCGCCGAGCCGTACTCGAGCGCGTAGGTTTCCGAGATCTTCTGGCCGGGAAGCTTCCCCTCCTTGCGCACGGGCACGAAGCCCGAATTCAGAAGGTAGGCGAGCGCCCCACCGAAAATGAAGCCGCGCGACTCGACGCCGACGACCAGCTCGACGGCTTTGCCGCGATATGTCTGCGCCATCATGTCCACCGCCTGGCGAAAGGCGCCGGCATCCTGAAGTAGCGTCGTAATGTCCTTGAAGAGGATCCCGTCTTTGGGGAAATTCGGCACGTCGCGGATCTTCTCCGACAGAGCGCGCACGACGGCGCCATCGTCCGGCACCCGAGTAGTTTAGGGTCACGGCGCGTTACGCCTGCATGCGGTTGGTAGGTATCCGTCAAACAACGGCGATGCTCGGGCTTGGGCTGGCCGCCGCATTGCTGGGTGTCATCGGCGGCGGCAGCAGTGGCCCCGCCCCGACGAGGTACGAAGTGACGGCAGAGCTCCTGCTGGCCAACGACGGGAAGGTCTACGCCTGCTACGCATACTCACAGTCGTTCCCGCCGACTGCCTGCGGGGGAATCGAGGTTCTTGGCATGGACCTCAGCCAGATCCGCAGCGTCGAAGGGTATCCGAGCGGAGGTCAGGGGTCCCCGCCGCAACGGCTGGTGGGTACCTGGGATGGCCAGGCGCTGACCCTGACGGAGCCACCGCATCCGGCTGAAAAGGCCCTGGGCCTGCCGCTGCCGTGCCAGCAGGAGCTGGGCTTCGAGGGGGCGCCGGGTATGCCTCTGATGGCGCAGGTCGTTCACGACTGGGAGGCGCTACGGGCACGGGGAATCGACATGCTGGAGACGATGCCCTGCGACAGCACCACGGTCGGCATTGTTCTGGTCGCAGCCGACGACCAGGCCGTGGCCTGGCTCACCGGCCACTACCGTCCGATCAAGGTCGTGGGTTGGCTTCGCCCGCTACCGAGCGGACCCTGAAGCCGGAGCGGACGATGGACCACTCCTCCGGATTGAGAGCCCGCGTGAGCACGAGAGCGGCCAGGTAGACCGCGGCCCCGAGGACGATGACCACGGCCAGCGACCAGGACCGGATCAGGTAGACGACGATCCCCATGGCCGCCGCGCTGCCGAGCACCGCTGCGATGCTGCTCACGACGGACAGGCTGGCGAGATGCCGCCGAAGCAGCCACCAACCGCCCGCGAACAACGCGACTTCGGTGATGGTCGAGGCGGCCGCGGCCCCCAGGTAGCCATAGGGCGGAATCAGGGCCAGGTTGAGCGCGACGTTGACGACCAGGGTGAAAAGAGCCAACCGCGTGAAGTCGAGCTGACGGTTGATGGCCGTCAGCGTGTAGATGAAGGCGTTGTTCACGAAGAGGAGTACCACCGAGGGAGCGAGGATGCGCAGCGCCGGGATCGACTGCTCGAAGCCGCGGGTAACGTGCACGATGGAATCGGCCGTCACGCCCGCGCCGACGGCCAGCGGCAGGCCGAGGATGGCGAGCATCTTGTAGGACTTCTCGTAGGCGAACACCAGCCGGCCCCGATCGCCTGCCGCGAGCAGCGAGAGCGCCGGAAAGACCGCCCCCATCGCCGTCTGCGGAATCCACGCGACCGCGTCGATGTACTTGTTGGCGGCCGAGTACCAGCCGACCACCTGGAAGTTCTTGAAGAGCTGCAGGAGAACGATGTCGAGCTGCGCGTAGATGGTCGTGATCGTGAAGGCCAGCGCGAGCGGGAGCCCACCGGCGAGCAATCGCCGCACGAAGACGGGCTCGAGCCCGATGGTGACGCGTTCGTGCCAGCGCCAGCGAATCACGGCGAACGCGAACAGGCAGGTAAAGAGGTAGCTGGCCGAGTAGACCCAGAGGAAGGCATCCCAGGTTGCCCGCTGCTGGATGGCGACGAGCGT
>VBFR01000067.1 GCA_005889345.1 Chloroflexota bacterium | reverse complement strand
CACCGACGCCGGCAGCGCGTTCAGGACCGCGGGGATCCAATCCGGGTGGGCGGCGAGCAGATGGTAGGCGCCCTGCTGGCGCCGTCCAAGGCTGAGATATTCCTGCGCAGGGGTATCGGGAAGGCGGATTCCCTGCTCGACGCCACTCAGCTCGCTGGCCACATAGGCGGCGTCGACGATCGTGACATGCAGCGCCGACGTCGCCGTCGGTGAGGCGGCCGGGCTCGGCATCGCCGTCGGCGTCGGCGGGTGTGACCCGGCCTGCGCGGCACCGCACGCGCTCAAGGCCACAGCCAGTATCGCGGCGATCAGGCGAACAGCTGCGGCCTGCATCCTTGCGGGCGGATTCTATGAGCCGTCCGATGGCCGAATCAATCAGGCGCGTACTAATGTTTCCGGCGGGCTGCCCCCATTGAGAAAGCCGGGGACGCGCAGCGCGTTGCTCTCTCATCAGCTATCCATGGACCCGAGTTCCGAAGGACGCACCGCCACTTGACGGGTGGCAGCTACGGTTACTGCCCGTGGCGGACCGTTTCATGGCGCTGATGTGGTCTCGCCCGGGCGGGCTGTCCTTGCGGACGACCTGGGTGACGCCCGCCACGATCTGGCTCGGCCTGGCTGTTTTCGCGGCTCTCGGCCTTCCCGGATTGGGTGCCGTCCTGTATGGCATCACCAGTCAGCAGGTGCTGGTCGTCCTGGGGGGGCTGGTTGCGGCCGCGCTGGGCGCCGGCGGCGGCACCGTGGCGCTCTACGGCATCAGGCAGCGCCGCCTGTTTCGTGGAACCTTTTCGGATCGGTGACGTCTTAACTCTGTGCGCCGCTTGATGGTCGCCGTGCTCATGCTTGCTCTGACCGCGTGCGGTTCAGTCAAACACGGCGGGGCCGCGCCGACGCTCACGACGCCCGAGCTGAAATACCGGCTGATCGACACCATTGGACAGCCGCTATTCTGCGGACCGCCGGTGGTGCGCATGCCGTCCGACGATGAGGCGTCGCAGGAGGTCATGGCATTGCGGTCGCAAGACTTCGTCACCTTTGACGCGATCATTCGCCACGAGAAACTCGACGCCACGCATCTGACCGCCAACGACGACCGCCAGATCGTTGCGCAGGTCCAGGTGCTGCAGGCGCTGCAACTGCAGGCCGACGGCCAGCTGTTCCGATTCGACTACATCGCGGGCCGGCCCTCACCGGAACACGTGGCGGGCACCATCGATGATCACGGCGTCATCTCGCTCGAACGCCACGATCCGACCCAGTTTCCGGGCCGCGGAGGCTGCCCGATCTGCCTCGCGGCCGGTACCCGGATCGCGACCCCCAATGGCGAGATTCCCGTGACACAACTCCGGCCCGGCATGCTCGTCTGGACAATCGATGCCGGCCACCGAGTGGCTGTCCCGATATCAACTGTCGGCCACACGCCCGCGCCGTTCGGTCACCGAGTGATCCGCGTCGTCCTCGCCGATGGACGCGCGGTCGTGGCCTCGCCCGGCCATCCGACCGGCGACGGCCGCCGAATCGGCGAGCTGAATCCCGGTGACCTTCTCGACGGCAGTCGCATCGTGACCGTGGATCTCCTGCCGTACGCCGGCGATACGTGGGACCTGCTGCCGGTCAGCTCTACGGGCGAGTACTGGGCGAATGACGTGCTCCTCGGCAGCACCCTCGCCCGCAACTGATAAATAAACCGACCGTCGGTCTGGTATAGTGCCAGCGTGGCCCGGACGGTGAACGCGACCCTTCACATGGTCCGTCGCGACGCGTTTCTGGACGTGGCCCAGCGCCTCGTCCAGGCGAAGGGCTTCGAGGCGATGAGCATCCAGGACGTCCTCGACGAGCTGGATGCCTCCAAAGGTGCCTTCTACCACTATTTCGATTCGAAGCAGGCGCTGCTCGAGGCGGTCGTCGAGCGTTTCGCCGATGTCGCGATTGCGGACCTGGCGCCCGTCCTGGATGATCCCAAGCTGTCCGCGCTTCGCAAGCTGGAGCGGTTCTTTGCGGGCATCGCCCGCCGCAAGGCCGAGCAAAAAGAGCTGGTGCTGGCCATCATCGAGATCTGGAACTCGGACGGCAACGCGATCGTCCGGGAGAAGGTCCGCCGGCTCACGGTGAGCCGCATGGTCCCGCTCCTGTCCGCGGTGATCAAGCAAGGCATCGACGAGGGCGTCTTCCGCGTCGCCTCGCCCGACGAGACAGCCACCGTCTTCGTCTCGCTCATGCTCGGCTTTCAGGAGATCGCGAACGATTACTTCATCGCCCGCCAGGCGGGGACCATCACCTTCGCGGTGGTCCAGCGATCGGTAGCGTCCTTCACCGAGGCCTTCGAACGAATTCTGGGCATTCCGAAGGGGTCGCTGACGCTCACCGATGAGTCGACTTTGCATTTCTGGTTTGGGTAAGAGGGGGACAGTTGACGGCAATCATCGAAGTCGAGAAACTCACGAAGAGCTACAGCGGCAAGCGCGGGATCACCGAGGTCTCGTTCGCGGTCGAAGAGGGGGATGTCTTCGGTTTCCTGGGTCCCAATGGTGCAGGCAAGACGACGACCATCCGGCTGCTGATGGCCCTGCTGCACGCCGACGCCGGCACGGCGCGAATCGCCGGGCTCGATTGCTGGAAGCAGTCGCTGGAGATCAAGCGTCTCACCGGCTATATGCCGGGTGAGCCTGCCCTCGATCCAAATCTGACGGGCGGGCAGATCCTCGAGTACTTCGCACACCTGCGGGGAGGCGTCGATCACGCGTACCTCAAGCAGCTCGTCGAGCGCTTCGAGCTCGACACCAGTCGCAAGTTTCGCCAGTACTCCACCGGAAACAAGCGCAAGGTGGTGTTGATCCAGGCCTTCATGCATCGCCCGCGCCTGCTGATCCTGGACGAGCCGACCAGCGGCCTCGATCCGTTGAACCAGCAGGAATTCGATCGCATGGTGTTCGAGGCGCGCAATGAGGGGCGGACCATCTTTCTCTCGTCGCACGTCCTGAGCGAAGTCGAAAAGACCTGCACCACGGTCGGGATCATCCGCGACGGGCGTCTCGTGCGCATCGGGGACGTGGCGGAGGTGAAGGCCATCAAGCGTTACGAAATGACGATCACATTCGCCGCGCCGATTCCGGTTGAGACGTTCAAGACGCTCGACGGGGTGATCGAGGTGGAGGCGCTGCACAACGGGCATGGGGTGCACCTGGCAATGCAGGGATCCGCGGACGCGGTCGTCAAGGCGGCCGCGCGTTATCCGGTCATCTCGCTCACCAGCTACGAGCCGAGCCTCGAGGACATCTTCCTCCGCTACTACGAAGCGGACAGCCCGGGCTCGAGGGAGACCGACCATGTGGCTTAGGAGCGTCTTCCTCAAGACCCTGCGGGACTACCGCATCCCGATCCTGGGCTGGGGTATCGGCATGGGACTGGTCGTGGTTTCACCGATGGCGAGTGTGGCCACGCTGCTCTCGACGCCGCAGGCGCGGGAGCAGCTGGTTGGGCTGGCCGCGACCTTTGCCTGGAATGCCGACGTGGTCGCGGTCGACACCATTGGCGGTTACGCGACCTTCAAGATTGGCATCTTCATCTTCCTGATCGCGGTCTGGCCACTGCTGGCCGCCAGCCGCATGCTCCGCGGCGAGGAAGATCGCGGCGCGCTCGACCTGCTGCTTTCGGTGCCGCGATCCCGGTTGGTGGTGGCGCTGGAAAAGCTGGCCGCGATGTGGACCGCGCTGCTCGCCATGGGTCTGCTGATCGGGTTGTTGACGTTCGCCGGTGGTCAGAAGTTCGGCGGCGGCTTCAGCCTGGCGGATGGACTCCTTTTCGGTCTGAACCTCGCGTTGCTTTGCGCCGTGGTCGGCGGCGTCGCTCTGCTCATCTCGCAATTCACCCAGGAGGGAGGCACGGCGGCGGGTTGGACCGCAGGGCTGCTCCTCGTTTTCATCGTCCTGGACATGGTCCACCGCGTCATTCCGAACAGCGAGTGGATCTCACGCCTGTCGCCGATCTATTACTACAACCGGAGCAAGCCCCTGGTGCCGAGCTACGGTACGAATGCGGGGGCGATGCTGCTCCTGCTCGGCCTTACCCTGGTCCTCAGCGGCGTGGCGGTCTGGCTCTTCGCTCGCCGCGACGTTGGAGGGACGGTCCCGCTGCCTCGCTGGCTGCGGGGGCCAGCACACCGCGCGAGTCGCACCCTTCCGGTTGGCGACTGGTCGCTACGCTCGGTTTACGCGCGCAGCCTGGGCATGATCGCCATGCCCACGATCTGGTGGACGCTGGGCATCGCGGGCTTCGCCGGCTGGATGATTTTCGCCGTCCAGCAGATGGAGGCGCGGCTGTCGACGCTCTTCGCCAGCTCTCCCACCGTCATCAACCTGATCAAGAACATCGGCGGAGGGGACGCCCGCTTCAACGCCGGCTTCCTCAGCGCGATGTTCGTCCTGCTGCCGCTCTTCCTGATGGCGTTTGCCGTCACCCAGGTCAACGGCTGGTCCGCCGACGAGCAGGACGGGCGGCTCGAGCTGCTGCTCGCAGCTCCGCAGCGGCGCCTCGGGGTGCTGCTGGCTCGTTTCGCGGCGCTTGGCTCCGCCACGGTCTTTATTGGAGTGATCACGTTGCTCGCGTCGGCCGGCGCCGCCGCGGCATCGGGGCTGACGCTCGATGTGGGCAATCTCGCGGCGGCCACGCTCGGCATGATCCCGCTCGGTCTGCTGGTCGCCGCCATCGGTTACCTGGCCGCCGGCTGGCTGCGCACCGCCGCGGACACCGGGCTGCTGAGTTTCCTCTTGTTGATCTGGTTCTTCATCAGCTTCATCGGACCGGAACTCAAGTGGCCGGATGCCACGCTACGCCTTTCACCTTTCTATTACTATGGCACGCCGCTGCTGCATGGCCTGCCGCTGGCCTCGGTGCTGGGAGTCGTCGCCGTCAGCGCCGTCGCGTTGAGCCTGGGCGCCTTGCGCTTCGTCCGCAAAGACATCGGGGTGTAGGCTCGCATTGAAAACCATGGCCACTACGGCGTCGCCCACCTACCGGACGGGCAAGATCTGCTACATCGAGATTCCGGCAACCGACATCGAGCGGTCTGCTGAGTTCTACCGTCGCGCCTTCGGCTGGCACATTCGAAAGCGTGGTGACGGCTCGACCGCCTTCGACGACACCGTCAGCGAGGTCAGCGGCACCTGGGTCCGCGGGCGCCCGGCCGCGACCCAGCCCGGGCTGATGGTGTACATCATGGTTGCGAGCGCGGCCGCGGCTATTGACGCCCTCGTCGCGGCCGGTGGCCGGATCGTTGAGCCCGTTGACCCAGATGCTCGCGAGGTCGTGGCGACGTTTCGTGACCCCGCGGGAAACCTGATGGGCATCTATCAGCAGCCAGGCCTGGCCGAGGCCGAGGGACGTTCATAACACGCCCGGAATTGCGGGCCGCTGCCAGAGGAGATACGAGAGGCGGCGGTTGCTGCCCATCCACGCGAGTTCCAGGCGGGGCGTATCGCCGGGTACGAACATGATCGATGCCTTCCGCGCCTGCCGTTGACCGGGAAGCGTAAACAGTCGAAGGCCGTCGTGGGGGCGACGTAGGATCCGACTCGCGTAGCGAAAGCCGGCACTCAATAACAGAGCGGGAAAAATGAGCGATAGCGACTCACGGGCAACCGCCGGCCAGCTCGGGTCCTCATAACCCAGTCCCAGAACCTGTCCCCGCGCCAAACGCGTGACGGCCTCGTCGAGGGTGAGCCCGGACGTTCGCAGACCCTCTTCGATTTTTCCCCTGGCCAGAAGCAAAATCGCCGCTCCGTCGGAGGCTAACGGCGCCCAGCTGGATGACTTCGCCAGCGGCGGCGCATCACGCCGCCAGAGCCATGGAGCGAGGTCAAAGCGATGGGCCTCATTGACCGCAATGACGGGCTCGATGCGGATCGTGAGCGTGCGCCCGCCCGCCCGTTCTGGTCCGATCGCGACGACCCAGGGTCGTCGCCCAGTGTCCGCCCCCGGTCCGGCTGGCGCGAGCAGCACGCGCGCGCGAGGCCAGAGCCGACCCCGACGGTCGCGAGGAAACATGAGGAAGAGCCGCTCCCGCTCAAGCCAGCGACTCACGTCATCGACGGCTCCTCCCCGCCCGTCGGTCCGAAGGAGGGTGGGATCCCGAGCCGCAGACTGCGCCTCGCGCAGCCGTTCTGGCCACGAGGCGAGAGCCGCCTTCTCGATCGCGAGTGCGGCCGGTAGGGCGGGCGCAACAATCCGGTCGAGCCGGTCGAAGACCCGGATGAGCCACTCGACCACCTCTTCAATCGAGGTTGCCGCAAAGAGCGGGAGCGACAGGGCCGAGGCGCCGTCTGTACGAATTTCGCCACGGTCATCGTGGCCAGTCGGATGCAGTCCCGCCTTTTCGAGCGCCCAAACCTTGTAAAGCGGTCGCGTCAGCTCGGGGTCGAAGCTGCCGCGCTCTTTGAAGGGGAAGCCTCGACCGTTGCTCGCGTCCTCGAAGTACTGCCGGTACTCCTCCGTCCACTTCGCGCTTTCCTCGAGCCGACGCGCCAAGAGGTAGCGCGCCCGACCGCCGGGCAAGACCGCCAAGCGATCCTCTGATTCGGGCTCCCATCGTATAAAGAACTCGGTGGATGTCCGTGGATGGGTGAGCGCCAATGTGTCATGCGGGGCCTCGCGGCTCATCCAGTAGACCTGTCTCGCCCCGCGAGTGACCCGCACGTTGGCAAGGCTTGGCGTGGCGAGGATCGCTCGAGATAACTCGAGCAGCCCGTCATGATCCATCGCTATGATCGCTCGGAACGATCAATTTGATTATGAAGGAGGTCGCGATGCCAGACGCATCCACAACCGAGAAGGCCGCGGTGCTCAAGAAGCGCCTTGACGCTCCCGACGAAACGCGCGCCTTTGGTAAGGGCAAGGCCCAGGTCGTCAACCTCGGTGGCGTGAGCATCTTTCGCTTACACTACGAGCCCGGTTGGAAGTGGTCGGAGCACATCAAGCCGATGGCGAAGACCGATCGTTGTGAGGTTCGTCATGTCGGATACATGGTCCAGGGGCGGCTGAAAATCGTCGGTCGCGATGGCTCGGAAGGTGAGTTGGAGGCGGGCGAAGCCTTTGTCATTCCGCCCGGTCACGATGCCTGGACGGTCGGCAACGAAACCGCCATCCTCCTGGATGTCCACTGAAGCGTGGGTTAAGTCCACACTCCCACGTCCGCCGGCGCGGGTCCTCGAAGTCGGATGCGGAGACGGTCGGCTCGCGCGTGCCCTGAAACGCCGCGGCTATGACGTCGTCGCCGTCGATCCGAGAGCGCCGAAGGGTGCGATCTTCCGCCAGTGTCGGATCGAGGATTTCGACGAGGCCCGACGTTTCGATGTCGCAGTGGCCGGCCTCGCGCTGCACCATGTCGATAGCCTGGCGGTTGTTCTCGACAGGATCAGCGGCCTCTTGCTCGCGCGTGGCCGCATCATCGTGTATGAATTCGCCTGGGACAAATTCGACCGAAAGACCGCCGAGTGGTTTTGGACACGGCGCAGCGCCCTGAAGCCAAAGATCCGACGACGTCTGGCTGGTCGCAGCGCGGCGGATTCCTTGAAGAAGTGGCGGCGAACGTTTGACGACCTCCATCGCTACCCGCAACTCCGACAGGCGCTCGATCGGCGATTCGCCACGCGATTTTTCGCCTGGACGCCCTACCTGCACGAATTTCCAGGCGTCGACACAGAAGCGCACGAGCGTCGGGCCATTGAGACGGGTGTGATCCAGCCGCTGGGATTCCGGTACGTTGGCCAGCGCCGATAGCTACGATTCCGTCGCTCCGTTGCGTGGTCGATGAGCACCATCAACCGATGGCTCGTCGGTGCGGCTGACCGTATCGTGCCCGCCTCCTCGGATGAAACCCTGAGGCTGATCAAGCCAGCGAGCTTTTACTTTGCCCGCCGAGCCTTTGACGAGCTGGGACTGGCGATGGTCTGGGGTGGCTGCGTCATCTTGGGCATGGTGGTCATGGGCGTACTCACGGTTGGAGGCCGAGCCATCAGTGCCTCCGCTGGGCAGACCGGACTCCTTATCGGGGTAGGCATTTCGTGGTTCGCGTTTGCTGGTCTATGCATTCATGCATCGCGCTACCTGATTGCTGAGTACGCTGGGCGAGCGATTGAGCGAAAGTATGTCCGCCGAATTGGCCGGACGTCATCCAAAGACGCGGCTCTCGGCCAGACGGTTACGCCGGCGAGGCCCCGTCTTCTGCTAACGCTGACTCGGAGCACGGACTGGGACCTGCTCATCCAACTCGCGGTTGGACTCGGTTTGACGTTCCTCACTCGGTAATCCACGTGCCCCCGCCGTGGCGGACACTGATCAAAGTTTGGAAGATCGGCGGTGTAGACGCGTTGCTAGGTAGATGACAGGCGAGCCTCAACCATGCGGGTAGGCACCGCCATTGTCGCTGCGGCCGCGATTCTGGCGGTGGGTGCGATATCGACTGCCGCGATCCTCACCGTAGTCCCCAGATATCTGCTTGCTCAGACGAGTCCGACCCCCCATAACGGCCCAACCGCGCAGGCCAGTCCAACCGGCCTTAAGACCTCGCCGCAACCATATCCTCCGCTGACCATCGATCCCAGCCTCAATTTCGCAGGCGGTGATTTCGTAACGGGCACGGGCTTCAACGACTGCAACATGCACGTCAACTTCGCAGCGACCAGCAAGCGCGACGGGACAGGCGCTGTAGGGAAATTCATCATGACCGTTGTGCCGACCCCCAACTGCGGTGGGCAAGCGACCGGAAGTATCGCGTGCCTCCTGCTCAACGGAAACCACGCCGTCATGGACGGCTGGATGGACAACCCAACCGGCGTCTTCGCCGGCGGGGCCATTATGCAGGCCTCCCTTACAGAGAACGATCCCCAGAGCTACGGTCCGCCCGTTGACCGGGCAGGCTTTGGGATCGCGGGTGGAAGTCCGGAGTGCCCGCCGGCGATCGCCGGCAGCGGTCCAGCCATTAGAAGCGGGGCAATCGTCGTCTCCCCGGCTCGCTAGCTGGATCAAGGGTCGTAGCCGTGGCGGACACTCATCGATCGAACAATCGAATTGGATCCCCGGCAGGAGGGCGTCGTTTCCGCGCGATTGTTAGCATCCACGCGTGCCTTCGGACGCTTCGTCCAGCGATGGCCAGGGCCTGAGCGCCGCCAAGGCGGTAGTTGTCGGCCACCTTGTGGTTACGGGGCCGGTGCTTGCGATCATCGCTATCGTCGGATTAGGCGGCTACGTTTGGTTTGCGCTGCCTGGGCTGCTGATGGGAGGTCTGGTCGGCTGCGGCGTGGCTTGGATCTGGTGGTCGTGGACGGTGCCGAAATGGAGGCGGTGGGCGGTAAGTCGCGGTGCCTCGCCCAACCGCATGCAGCGGCTGGCTGCGGCGACGGGCCTTACATGGCCAAAAGGTTGGATCTTCGAGCGAACTGAATTCAGGCCAAAGGATAGACACGAGTAGAACCGCGATGGACGTCGTCGAGTGGCTGTTGGACACCGACCCGGCGATCCGCTGGCAGGTGATGCGTGACCTGACTGATGCGCCCGAGGACGCCGTCGCGGCCGAGCGTGCGCGTGTCGCTACTGAAGGCTGGGGCGCACGGTTGCTCGCCCTTCAGCGCCAGGATGGCCAGTGGGATGGAGGCATCCCCACGTTTACCTCCACTGCCGCGGCGAACTGGTGGCAATCACTGCCACCCGAGAGGCAAGGCACCCTCTTCCCCGAATGGACCTCCACTACCTGGAGCTTGATGCTGCTGCGGGCGTTCGGTCTTGATCCTGCCAGCGCGGGAGCGCGCCGGGCCGTCCGCCTGGTCCGCGAGCGCTGCAGATGGGAGCACGACGGCGAGCCCTTCTTTAAGGGCGAGGTCGAGCCGTGCATCAACGGCAGAACCGTGGCGATCGGGGCCTACTTCGGCGAGGACATCGAGCCCATCGTCCTTCGGCTCCTCGGCGAGCAGATGAGTGATGGTGGGTGGAACTGCGAGCAGGAGAACGGATCAACGCGGGGGTCGTTTCACACCACGATCGACGTGCTGGAGGGTCTGCTGGAGTACGAGCGAGCGGTGGGGAGCGTCCCGGAGGTCACCGCTGCCCGCCTCCGCGGCCAGGAGTACCTCCTCGAGCGGCGGATGCTTCGCAGGCTGTCGACCGGTGAGGTGATCGACCAGGACCGCAAAACCGATCGCCCCGCGGCCTGGACGCAGTTCTCCTACCCGACCTATTGGCACTACGACGTGCTCCGAGGTCTCGACTACCTGCGCGCGGCCGGCGCCATTCCGGACGAGAGGGTGGCCCCGGCGATCAACCTGGTCGAGTCCAAGCGCGATGCGGAGGGCCGCTGGCCCCTCGAGAATCCCCACCCCGGCCAGCTGCACTTCGCGATGGACGAGGGCGAGGGGAGACCGAGCCGGTGGAACACCCTCCGGGCCATGCGGGTGCTCAGCTGGTACCACCAGGCTCAGCGATTGGCGGCCTCGTCCGATCTCGGTAGGGCGCGCTCGTAATGGCTTCTGGCTAGCCACGCGGCGGAGCCACCGGTGACCAGCAATCACGAGGATGGTCGGATAGAACATACCGATGACGATTCCGTAGAAGGCGCTGAGCCGAGGCATCCCGCGTCATTTTGCGCGAAACCGTGGCTCCGACTGCTGATCTGCTACTTTAGCCGCGAACTGCCGTGGCCACGTTGTCGATGGTGGACGAGTGGATTGCAGCGAACGCTAGCGCGGGCTCGCCCGGAGCCACCGACGAGGAACTAGACGCCGCCGCCGCTGACCTGGATATCCGTCTGCCTAGCGACTACCGAGCAATGATGCGACGGGTAAACGGTGGCGAGACCGAATTCGGCGACTCGTGGATACGTCTCTGGCGCGCCGGGGATTTAGCGGAGCACAACGGCGGCTACCAAGTCCGCGAGTTCGCGCCAGGCTTCACCTACTTCGGAAGCAATGGTGGTGGCGAGGCCTACGCTTG
>VBFR01000066.1 GCA_005889345.1 Chloroflexota bacterium | reverse complement strand
ACGGGAACATTTCGGTTGGACCGCTTGAAGCGGTCGCGAGCTGAACCGTGTTAGCGCAGAGAATCGCGACCGCTGCGCCAACATTGGAGCTGGCGGCCATCGATGACCCTCGATGGACCGCATTCATCGAGTCGCAGCCGGATGCGACACTGTTCCACCACCCGGCCTGGGTGCAGGTGCTGGCCGAGGCCTACGGCTACCATGCGTTCCTCATCGTCCATAGCGACGAGGATGGGAACATCGTGGCCGGGATGCCGGTGCTCGATGTGCGGAACGCGCTCCGCGGCCGTCGCCAGATCTCCCTCCCATTTACGGATTCCTGCCCGCCACTTGCCCGCCACGCCCAGCAGCTGACGTTCTTCGCGCAAGAGCTCACCCGCTGGCAGGTTGACGCGCAGTCCAGCATCGAGATACACGGTGTGCTTCCTGACTTGGACGCCATCGATCGGGTCCAGGTCGGTTTTGGCCACCAGCTCTCGCTCGAGCGCGATCCGGCGCGCGTCTTCAGCCGCTTCCATCCCAACATCCGGCGCTGGATCAGGAAATCGGTGAGGGAGGGATTGACGGTTCGCCTGGGCACGAGTCCAGCGGATCTCGAGCCTTTCTACCGGCTCCACTGGCAGACCCGAAGGCGCCTGGGCGTTCCACTGCAGCCGCGATGCTTCTTCGACAGCCTCTGGCGGCGAGTCATCGAGCCGGGGTTCGGGTTTGTGGCGTTCGTCTACCTGCGCGAGCGACCAATCGCCGCCGACCTGTTTCTGGCGTGGAATGGCACGCTGATCGGCAAGTTCAATGCCTCCGACCAGCAGTTCTGGTCGCTGCGGCCCAACAACCTCGTGGTGTGGGCTGGCATCGAGTGGGCCTGCCGGCGCGGCTACCGCGTGCTGGACTTCGGAAAAACCGACAGCGAGAACGCTGGGCTTCGCGACTTCAAGATGGGCTGGGGTTCGACCGAAGTGCCGCTCTTCTATTCCTACCTCGGCGGCCCAGCCCCCAGCCCGCGCGACGGGCTTGCCGCTCGCGTCCTCACGCGGGTGATTCAGGCGTCCCCACCGGTCGTGTGCCGGGTCGCCGGAGAGCTGCTCTACCGGCAGTGCGCCTGACCCGAGTTCAGCGTGGGCCCGCCGCTGGCATAGGACTGATGTCCCGGGCGACCCGGGACACAGTGGACACCGCCGGCGTCGCGCCACACGGGGTGATGGTGCTTGATCTCATTTTCATCGCGCCGCTCCGTACCTAGACTCGAGGGTGATGTCGCGACGAGCGCGGCCCGCGAACCCATCGTGAGGAGAGACGCGTGCTGAACCCGATCACAGCCCAGGATTTGTTTGTACCGGTCGCACCTCCTCGGCCGATCTTCAATCCGGCGGTGATCAAGCGGCTGTTCGACCTCGTGACGGCGTCGTTGGCCCTGCTCGTCGCCCTCCCCTTCCTTGCGCTGCTGGTGATCGCCATCGTGGTCGAGTCGCCCGGCAATCCCTTCTTCGTTCAGGATCGGCTCGGACTGCACGGCAAGCGCTTCAAGCTGCTCAAGCTGCGCACCATGGTGCCTGATGCTGAGCAACGGCGCGCCGAGATCGAGCATCTCAACGAGGCGCTGCCGCCACTCTTCAAGGTGCGCCGCGATCCGCGCGTCACCCGAATGGGCCGGATCCTGCGCGCCACCAGCCTGGATGAGGTGCCGCAGCTGATCAACGTCGTTCGCGGCGACATGAGCCTGGTCGGTCCGCGGCCCCGTCTCCCCTACGAGTTCGACATCAACGATCCGGCGGTGGCGCGACGGCTGAGTGTGAAGCCAGGCCTGGCCGGCCTCTGGCAGGTCAGCGGCCGGGCCCAGCTGAACTTCGACGAAGCGCTCGCCCTCGACCTCCAGTACGTCGACGACTGGAGCTTCTGGCTCGACCTCAAGCTGATTGCGAAGACCTTCTGGGTGGTCGTCACCCTGAAGGGCGCCTACTAGTAGCCCGGCGACACGTAGTTGATGCCGGCGACGCCGGCAGGCACGAAGTCGCCGCCGGCCGGGAGGCCGCTGTGGATCCCGCCAGTGATGGCCGCGATGGTTGGCCACCTTGCCACGCCACCGCTGTAGATCGGTTCGCAACCGTGACCCCAGCCGGTGTCCGGCGCCACGGAGTTGTACCGCAAGCTCCGATCGGGTTCCTGGGCGTAGTCGTTGACGAGGCTGGTCGGCGGCGCCTCGCAGCCGGTGACGCCCCCGGCAATCCACCAGGCATAGCGATCCGTGTTGCCCGAGCAGCCGCTGACCGTGTTGGGGATGATGTCGATGTTGACGTTGCGGAAGTCGACGCTGCTGGGGTTGCGGATCGCGGGCGAGAAGTAGCCATCGGGCGCAACCTGCATCCCCTGGTAGGAGGTGGTCCCGGTCAGGTGGTCGATCCGAAGCGCCGCCCCGCTGGGTGCGTAGGGCTGGTAGACATCGGCATGAGCGCCCGCGTGCGGCCCGCTGTTACAACCCTGCAACCCCTGGACGCGGACGTTCTGGAGGGTCACCCTGGCCCAGCCACCGGGATAGCTCTGTTGGAGCACGATCCCGTCGCCACTCACGCTGGTGCCAGGGTTCTTGATCAGCACGCCCTCGATGTAGACCTCGCCGCCGTTCGGCCGATTGTTCGGGCTGGTGACGAGGTTGAAGCCGTGACACGGGCTGTTGTCCGTGTCGCAGGGCGTGGGCAGGTCGATCTCGCCGCCGATGATGATGACGGTGTGCCCACCGTTGATGTCGAGTCCGCCTACCACCGGCACCCCCGGCAACTTCACGATCCAGTCCCTGGTGGCGTCCAGGTGGAGGTTCTGGTGTCGTCCGGTATTGGAGACGTAGTAGGTGGCGCAGGCGTGCCCCGTATCTCCGCACGCGGGCGGCCGCCAGGTCAGGGTCGCGCGCGCGGCCCGCGTTGATGGCGCAACCCGCGCGGAAGTCGGCGTGGGCGTGGGGCTTGGGATCGGCGTGGCGGTCGGTATCGGCGTGGGGGTTGGTATCGGCGTGGGGGTTGGGGTTGGCCCCGGTGACAACGCCACCGGTTTCCTTACGAGCTGAACAACGGCCAGCCCAGCCACCAGCAGCAATACCAGCCCCAATACGGCAAAGGGCCGGAGCGCTTTCATTGTGCGAGCTGCCAATCATGAGGCATCGGGGGGCTGGTGGCAGCCCCGCCACCCGGCGCTTTTGTGACAGTCAGCCTGTGCGCCGGTCTGTCCTATTCGTGGCGGGACAACCTCCTCAGTGACGGGCCTGCCTGCGAGACCTAGGCTCGAGGTGATGGTCCTCGCTCGCGCGACACGGCCTCCTCCCGCGGTGGCGGCCGGCAGGGTGCCGGTCGCCCGGCTGGCCTCGATCGTGACCGTCGCGGTGCTGCTGGCGCTGACCCTCGCGCTCCGGATCTGGGGCCTGCCGGGGACGGGACTGGTGGCGTATGACGAGGGTTGGTCCCTGTCCAGCGGCCGTTTCCAGGTGAGCTTCCTCACCCACCCGGGCGACTGGCTCCGCCTCCTCCATCAGCACGGTCACCTCTTTCCGTTTGGCCATGACTGGAAAATCTCGCACGATCTCCTGCTCGGTAACCTCTTCGCGGCCGGCATCTCGCCGGAAAATCTAACCTGGTACAGCGCGCTGGCGGGCGCCGTCATGGTGGTCGTGCTGGCCGCGCTGGCCTGGAGGCGTTGGGGTGCTCCGGCCGGCGCGGTTGCGGGCGTCTTCGCCGGGGCCGTGCCCTTGAGCATCGTCTACGGTCACCAGATTCTGGCCGAGGCCGACGGCATGGCCGCGGTCGCGGTGGCGCTCTACCTCTGGGATCGCTGGTGGGATCGCCGACCCCGGCGCTTCCTGGTGATTGCCACCGTCCTTGTGTTCGCGTTGACCCTGAGCGTGAATTACCGCCTGCTGCCGACCATCCTGCCAATCCTCCTCGTGCTCGGGTGGCTCGCCCTCCGCTATCGCCGCCAGGATCTGCCGCCGAGGGCGTCGGTCGGACGCCTGGTCGCGGTATGCCTGATCCCAGCCGCCGGCTTCGTCACGCTCTACCTGCTGTTACTCGGCGGCGCCGCCCTGGGTCTTCCTCGTCTGTCGGGCTACGTGCAGGATGAGTTCGTGCGATCGGGCAGCGGAGCGGCGCTGCCGTTCGCCCTTCCCGATTTCTACGTCCGGACGTTCTGGGACTTTTTGGGTCCGGTGGTCGCGCTGACGGCCGGACTTGGTTGTGCCGCCCTGCTGTGGAGCTGGAAGAAGCTCGATCCCCTGGCCGCCGTCGCGCTTGGCAGCCTGCTCGGAACCTTCGTGTTCTTCACCGCGATCCACGACAAGGCGCCGCGAGCGATCGTCATTTGCGTTCCCTTCGCGGCGCTGGTTGCGGCCCGCGCCGTCACCCTGCTGGGCAACCGGGCGCTGCAATGGGGCGCAGCCCTCACCGTGTGCGGCGCGTGCCTCGTCAGTGGCTGGGCGGGCGGCGACAGCGCGCGGCTCGTCAGCGGCACTGGTGACGCCGGCCGCTGGCTCGCGGCGCACCCCGGCGCGATCGTGGCATCGCGCGCCCCCGTGTTTGTGGCCTACACGGAACGGAAATGGGATGTCAGCGCGGGGATCGATCCCGCCCACGCGATCGTCGAGCCCGACGGGCACCGTCCCTGGGTGGTCGATGCCACGGTGCAGGGCCTGCGCCAGCGTGACGCGCGCTGGGTCGTCGTCGACTCCCATGCCCTCATCATCAGTCCGAGCCCGGTCTTTAGCGAGCTGATCGCCTGCGGACGACCCGTCGCGGAATTCAATGACCCCGCCGGCTGGTCGCGGTTGAGATTCCTCGAGGAGGCGGACTCGCTCCACCTGGGATACGGCGCGGTCCTGGCCTTGCGTGATCGGCTACTGGCGGTGAGCCAGGCACAAACGATTCGGATCTATGATCTCGCTGGGCCGGGTACGGCCTCGTGCGAGTAGCAGGAGCGTCGCCGTGGGACTGATGCCACCCGAGATCTCGATCATCGTCCCGGCATACAACGAGGCCCGGCGGCTGCCCGAAACACTCGACCGGCTCGAACAGTACATCAGCGCGCGCGGGCTGCGCGCCGAGGTGATCGTGGTCGACGACGGCAGTGTGGACGCGACGGCACAACTCGTCCGGGAGCGCGCAGCGGGCTGGCCCGCGCTGTACCTGTTGAGCGCGCCCACCAACCGCGGCAAGGGCGCGGCGGTTCAGCTGGGGATGGGAGCGGCCCGCGGGCGCTTCCGGATCTTTTCGGATGCGGACCTGAGCGTCCCGATCGATGACCTGGACAAGGTGCTGGCGCCGCTGCGTGAGGGCGCCGCGGTGGCGATCGCGTCGCGTGGTCTTACGGCGTCGGACGTCCAGCGCCATCAGCCCTGGCATCGCGAGACGATGGGCCGGCTCTTCAACCTGCTGGTGCGGTTCCTGGTGATGGACGGGATCCGCGATACCCAGTGTGGCTTCAAGGCGTTCACCGCGCAGGCCGCCCAGCGTCTGTTTCCACCGCTGCAGACGCTGGGCTTCGGCTTCGACGTCGAGGTTCTCTACCGGGCGAGACGAGCCGGCTACGCGATCGTCGAGGTGCCGACCCGATGGGTCAATTCGCCGCTCACCACGGTCCGCGCCGGCCAGGGGCTGCGGGCGTTCTACGACCTGCTCTTGATCCCCCGGCGCGTGAGGAAGCATTCGATGCCAGTGACGGCGAGCGAGCCGGCGCCTGACTTAGTGATAGCCGGGTGACACGTAGTTGATGCCGGCGCGCCCGACGGGGACGAAGTCGCCGCCGGCCGGGAGCCCGTTGCGGATCCCGCCGGTGATGGCCGGGATCGTCGGCCAGGTCGCCAGGCCACCGACGTAGAGCGGGTCGCAACCCTGACCCCAGCCGGTGTCGGGCGCCACGGAGTTGTAGATCAAGCTCCCATCGGGTTCCTGGGCGTAGTCGTTGACGAGGTTGGTCGGCGGGGCCTCGCAGCCGCCCACGCCCCCGGCAATCCACCAGGCGTAGTGATCAGAGGTCCCGGCGCAGCCGGGCACGGTGTTGGGGATGATGTTGATGTTGACGTTCCGGAAGTCGACGCTGCTGGGGTTGCGGATCGCGGGCGTGAAGTAGCCATCCGGCGCAACCTGCATCCCCTGGTAGGAGGTGGTGCCGGTCAGGTGATCGATCCGGAGCGCCGCCCCGCTGGGCGCGTAGGGTTGAAACACGTCGGCGTGGGCGCCGCTGTACGTGCCGACGTTGCAGCCTTGCAGGCCCTGAATGCGGAGGTTCTGCAAGGTCACCGTCGCCCAGCCGCCGGGGTAGGTTTGCTGCAGGTCGATGCCATCGCCCGACACCTGCGTACCAGGGTTCTTGATCAGCACCCCTTCGATGTAGACCTCGCCGCCGTTCGGCGGATTGCTCGAGCTGGAGACGAGGTTGAAGCCGTGACAGGGGGCGTTGTCGGCACTACACGGGTCCGTTAAGTCGATTTCGCCGCCGATGATGATGACGTTGTGGCCACCATTGATGCCCAGGCCGCCGACAACCGGCGTCGTGGGTAGCTTGATGGTCCAGTCCTTCGTGCTATCGAGGGTGAAGCTCTGGTGCGCGCCGGTGTTCGCAACGTTGAGAGTGGCGCAAGCGTGGGTGGCATCACCGCAGGCGGGCGGCCGCCAGGTCAGCAGCGAGCCGGGGCCCGGCGCGGGCGTGGCCGTGGGTGTGGGAGTAGGCGTGGGAGCGGGCGTGGGCGTGGGCGTGGGCCCAGCTGTCGGCGTCGGCGTGGGCCCCGCTGTCGGCGTCGGCGTTGGGACCGGACTCGGGGCGGCCACCGCCACGTTGTGCTCCACCGTTGCGGTGCGACCCAGGGCATCGGTGAGGGTCAAGCGCACGAATTTGGTGCCCACACTGGCAAAGGTGAACGCCAGCATCGGGCCGGTGCCGAGGTCACCGCAGGGTGACGGGCAGCCATCATCGGTCCATTTGTAGAAACACGGTCCGGCTCCGCACGTCGAGGCAGTCCCGTCGAACGAGATGGCCTGTCCGGTCGTCGGACGTGCCGGGCTGTAGGCGAAGCTCACCGTCGGGGCCAATCCCGGTGTTGGAAAGACTGGGGGCAGGCTCGGCAGCACAGGGTACGACGGTGCCGGTGTCGGAGTCGGCCTGTTCGCGTTCCCATTGCCATTGTTGGCATTGCCATTGGCACTGCCATTGCCATTGCCACGTGTCGGAGATGGCGTGGCGGTGCTGCTTTGAGAGGGCGCGAGCGCCGTTGGGCTGTTCGTATGGCCGGTCACCGCCGCATCGACGGTGTTGACGGCGTTGGTGATTCCGTTCGAGATGGGTGAGTGCAGCACGAGCACCAGGAGGCAACAGAGAATAATGGCAATGACGACGAGGAAGCGGTTAACGTGGTCCATGTCTCCTCCACGGTCCACTTCATCGCAACCGCCCTCGTAACACAATCCGTAAGGGGCCACCAGTCGCTAACGGCGCGGTAGCAGAACCGAATCGCTCCGGATGCGCGTATTTGAATGATTACGACGCGGAAACTGATGCTGAGTCGACCAGACTCACTTCGTAAGATTGGTCAGATCATGCCCATTAGCGTGCTGCTGGTCGATGACAACACGCTTTTCCGTGAGGGCGTTGCCGAGATTCTGCAAAGGGATGGGCGGTTCGACGTGATCGGCCAGGCATCTCGCGGCGATGAGGCAGTGGCGGCGGCGGCCAACCTGCAGCCTGATCTGATCTTGATCGACTGGCAGATCCCGGGTATGACGGGAATCCAGGCGATCCGGCAGATACGCACGCGCGATAAGAAGGTGCCGATCGGGGTGCTGACGATGTTCGAGACGCAGGACCACGTCCGGGAGGCTCTCGCCGCCGGCGCCAACGGCTACGTCGCGAAAGACGCGACGCCGGCCGATCTATGTGAAGCGGCCGCCGCGCTCGCCGGCGGCACGAAAGATCTGGTGGCCGCCCTGGAGCCCGACGCCTCCTCCGCCGAAAGCGCGGCCGCGAGCTCGGTCCTGGCCGTGCTCAGCCCGCGAGAACTCGAGGTCCTGCGTGCCCTGACCAGTGACGCAGGCAACGACGCCATCGCTCATCGCCTGGGGATCAGCGGCCGAACGTTGCGCAATCACATCCGGAGCACCTATCGCAAGCTCGGTATCTACGACCGTGCCCAGGCGGTGATCGTCGCCGTCCGCGAGGGACTGGTGGAGGTGACGCCCCGGCGCCCCTCCTAGGCAGCCCATGACTGGGCGGGAGACCCATGGGACCGGACCCGGGCGCTCGTCCGCGGAAGTCCTATTGTCGGATTCACCTCACGGATCTAGGCTGGAATCCAGGGAGTCAGTGATGGCATTGGAGTTCCAGCCCAGATCGGACGCATACGGACACACCTGCCGCCTTCCGTGGCCGAAGGATCCGGAAATTCCGGAAGGCCACTCGTGCGAATGCGGACGGCGGTGGGTCTACCAACCGGCCCGCTGGGAGCCGCTGCTGACGCTCCAGGAACTCCAACTCCAGCAAGAGGCCGGCGACTTCCTTCAGGGCATCGTTCCACGCTTTCGCCCATCCGCCGGTCAGACGGGCACTAGCGACGGCGTGATCGTGCCCTTGCCTGGCGCTACAACTCCCTGAAGACGATCTAAGACCCTCCTCAGGCCGGCGTCCCTATATGAAGGATGCGTCCCCGGCTGTCAAACAATTGCCGCCCCGGACGTCGGTATTAATGACGGTGCCGAAAAGCCGCCCTTCCCCCGTACAGGGAGGCTTCGCTAAGCCTCCCTCCCCTTCTGGGGAAGCTCGGCCTGAACCATTGGTTAGTTTCTACACTAGGAGTGAAAAGCAGTGCGCACTCTGGCTGACGGAAACGGAGGCGGGAACGGGGTCGATCTCAGCACGGCCCGGTTGACACCTCGCCAGTCCCAGATCCTCAGACTTGCCGCGAACGGCATGTCGGACAAGGAGATCGCGAGGCTGCTCGGGATCACGCATCGGACGGTGCGCACGCACTTCGAGAAACTCTTTAAAGACCGCGGGATTCGTAACCGATCTCAGGCGATCGCGCTGTGGTCCGCGCGCAGCACGGGGGATCGCCACATGCGTCCCGCCGACGAGTGCCCGTACCCCAAGCCCTTCCCGCCGGATTTCACCGAGTGTCCCGCCTACCAGGGGACCCAGATGGTCACGCTGGACCTGTCCCACCGCCCGCTGGGATCGGTAATGACCTGCCGTCACCTGGAGAGCCGGCTGATGCCGAAAACGAATTACCGCTGGTACGGCGCCTGCGTACTCGGTGATGCGGAAGCGCGCCGGCGCTGGAGCAACGCGGTCGGCGTGGAGCGTCTGCACGACATCAGCACGCTGCGTCAGGAAGTGTCCGCGCTCAGCATGCCCTACATCCAGCAGCTGCTCGACCTGAAAAACATGCCGGCCACGGATAACCCCCTGGCGCACACCCGGCGCATGCAGGGCGTGGTCGATGACTTCATGACGAAGATGACGGCGCTGCTGCGAGAGCGCAAGGCGGTGCTCGACGAGTTGCATCTCCCGCTCGAAGCGTGTATCCGGCTGCTCGCCATGGCGATCGATCGTTTGGTGCAGCAAGGCCTGACCGAGTCGGAGTGGGAAGTGCCGGACGAGGTGCTCGCCCTCTTCCCGGACGACGTTCGGGCGTATTTCCAGCCGCGGCGGGCAACCGCGGCTTGGGCCCAAGCCCCCCTGAGAGGCGGAAACCACTCCGCCGCAAACTCCTAGCCCGGCCGGCCATATATATAGGATGAGAATCGAGCCGGCACGCCCCCTGGAACCGCTTCCGGTTGCCCACCGCGAGTTCCTGGTGGAGGTCTACGGTCCCCTGTTCGGCGCGATCGGGCGGCTGGCCCTGCCCTCCCCGGTTCGGCTCAGCGACTTTGTCAACGAGCGAGAGGGATTTCTGCGACTGACCGATGTCGAATTCGCGACCGATGGCGACATGAGCGCGAAACCGCAGAAGGGTCCCCTGACCGAGTATCTGATCAACAAGACGGGGATCGAGTTGATCGCTCAGCCTCCGGCGGAAGCGATCGAGCGCCGCTCGGAAGTCGACCCGGACTACGGCAAGTCGCTCTGGCAGGCCTTGAACAAGATGGCGGTCGACGCCAACGCCGACCTGCGCGTGCCCAAGGATCGGCACTACGTGCAGGTCCACACCCATCGGTTCACGGTGGGCGCCTACCTTCACCTGGCGAAAGGCGCATCACTCGACGCGGTGCTCTCGCACCTTCCGACGAAGTTCGTCCCGGTGACGGATGCGACCGCCCACTTCCTGGGCGGCACGGGCGAGCCGAGCACCATCGAGCGGAAGCTCATGCTGGTGAATCGCGACCACATCCTGCTGGTCGCCCCCCACGCCAACACCTAAGTCCGGTCGCGGGTCGTCCAGGAATTCTGGTCAGCTTGACAAGTCGTACTTGGCGGCGCCGGGGTGGGCCACTCTAACTGGCAACTCATGTCCCTCCCCCGCTTGCGGGGGAGGGCAGGGTGGGGGCCTTTATCTGTACGCAGCACGTAGTCCATGGGACCGAGCGCAACCCCATGCTCGCGCAGTTCCTCCTCGGAGTGAGTCGATAGGAGGATCGTGGGGAGCGCGGCGAAGTTCGGATCCGCGCGGAGTCGCGTGAGCTCGAGAAGCGGCGCTCCGCTGCCAGCACCAAGATCGATCAACACGATGTCAGGTTTCCATCCACGCGGCCGCGCCGCGGCATCGCCGATGTCGGCGACCGTGATCACGCGATAGCCGTCAAGCACGAGTTTCATCCGGTACATCTCGGCGGCATCGGAATCGCCGCCAATCAATAGGATGTCGCCACTGTCCTCGTCCAGTTCCACCATCGTGTTGATCACCCGTCCATCGTGACCAGCGCGAGTGAGATGGCGCTAAGAGCAGCCTACAAATCCGCTAAGAAGTTTGTA
>VBFR01000262.1 GCA_005889345.1 Chloroflexota bacterium | reverse complement strand
CGACGACGCCTCCGGCAAACAAGCCCGAGGACCCGACCATTGCCTAGCACCGCACGCCCATTTCGATTCGGCGTGGTCGCGGCGCAAGCCCGCTCCGGCGAGGAGTGGGCGCAGAAAGCCCGCCACGTCGAATCGATGGGATACGCAACCTTGTTGATGCCGGATGGGTTGAACCACACCCTCGCTCCCCTACCGGCGTTGACGGCAGCGGCCATGGCGACGAAAACGTTGCGCGTGGGGACCTATGTGATCGCGAACGACTACCGCAACCCGGTCCTCCTTGCGAAAGAGGCGGCGACCGTGGATGTGCTGTCGGGCGGCCGCTTCGAGCTGGGGATCGGCGCTGGCCGGCCGGCCGCCGCCGAGGACAACCGCATGCTCGGTATCCCCTTCGATTCCGGCGCGGTGCGCGTCGCGCGACTGGCGGAATCGATCGCGCTGATCAAGGCGCTGCTGTCGGGCCAGACGGTGACCGCCACCGGGCCGCAGTATTCGGCGGCCGATGCGCAGGTCTCACCGCGCCCGCTGCAGCAGCCGCGGCCACCGATCCTGGTCGCCGCCGGCAAGCGGCGCCTTGCCGAGCTGGCCGCCCGCGAGGCTGACATCATCGCGCTCGGGATCCCACCGACCGAGACCGAGGCTGAGATCACCGAACGAATCGGATGGATCCGCGAGGCTGCCGGCTCGCGATTCGATCAGCTCGAGCTCAATCTCAACCTGATGGCGGTTGGGCAGCAGGTCCCGCGCTGGATCTCCAGCCAGATGGGGTTGAGCGCAGAAGCGCTGGCGCGAGCCGGCGCCGTCTCGGCGCTGACGGGTACGACCGACGAGATGATCGAAACGCTGCAGCGGCGTCGCGAGAGTCTCGGCATCTCGTACATCGCGGTCGGCGACGAGATGATGGAGGGACTGGCGCCGGTCGTCGAGCGTCTCGCGGGTCGCTGAGAGACAGCCCCCACCCTGCCCTCCCCCCGGAGCGGGGGAGGGAAATTTAGAATGGCCCTTTTGGGAGGGAAAACCGTGAATAGACGCCTAGCCACGCCACTGATCGCCGCGTTCGTGGGAGTCGGCACCCTTTTGCCTGGAGCGATGGCTGCTCCGCTGGTCGCCGCTTCGGACAGCCTTGTTAAACAGCCGGTTGCGGTCGGTACCGGAGGCGCGGTCGCCTCCGTCAACCTGCTGGCGACCGCGGCCGGGATCCGGGTTCTCAAAGAGGGCGGCAACGCCGTCGACGCGGCCGTGGCTGCGGCGGCGGTGCTCGGCGTCGTCGAGCCGTTCTCCTGCGGCATCGGCGGGGGCGGCTTCATGGTCATCTACAACGCGCGCGACCACAAGGTCACCACCATCGACTCTCGTGAGAAAGCGCCGCAAGCCTTCCGTGCCGACAGCTTCATCGACCCGGCGACCGGAAAGCCCATTTCATTTTCGGAAGGGGTGACGAGCGGCCTTGGTGTCGGCGTGCCCGGCACCTTGCTCGCCTGGCAGAGCGCGGTCGACCGCTTTGGCACGAGGCCCCTGGCGAAGCTTCTCAAGCCAGCGATCGACATCGCCGACGAGGGCTTCCTCGTCAATCCCATCTTTGCGATGCAGATTTCCCAGAATGCGAGCCGCTTTCGAGACTTCACCTCCACTCGCGCCCTCTACCTGACGCCGACTGGCCAGGCGCCGGCCGTCGGGTCGCTATTCCGCAACCCGGACCTCGCGACGACTTATCGCCAGATCGCGAAAGAGGGACCGGAGGTCGTCTACGACGGGCCAATCGGCAGCGATATCGTCAACACGGTCCAGCATCCGCCGACCGTTCCTGGGATCACACGGAATGTCCGGCCGGGCGTCATGACCAGAGACGACCTGGCGGCGTATGACGTCGTCGCACGGAAGCCGGTCGCGACCACATATCGCGGGCTGGAGATCTTCGGCATGGGTCCGCCATCGAGCGGCGGCTCGACGATCGGCGAATCCTTGAACATCCTCGAAGGCTTCGACCTGCACGACATGAGTCGCACCCAGGCGCTTCATCGGTATCTCGAGGCGACGCGGTTGGCGTATGCGGATCGAAACAAGTACCTGGGCGATCCCGATATGGTCAACGTTCCTCTGACGGGGTTGCTCTCGAAAGACTTTGCGGCCCAGCGACGGGCGCTGATCGGTCCGACCGCGGCCACGAGCCCCGTTGCCCCAGGCAATCCCTATCCATTTCAGCAGGCCGGCTCGCCGGGTAGTGGCGAGACCGATCGGGAAAGCGTCTCGACCACCCATTTGACCGTCGCGGATCGATGGGGCAACATCGTCAGCTACACATTCACGATCGAGCAGATTGGCGGCAGTGGCATGGTCGTGCCTCGGCGCGGGTTCCTGCTCAACAACGAGCTCACCGACTTCGAGTTCACGCCCGGCCTCGCCAACTCGCCCGGACCGGGGAAGCGGCC
>VBFR01000261.1 GCA_005889345.1 Chloroflexota bacterium | reverse complement strand
CTGCTGGATGCGGTCCTGCAGAGCCTTGGTGCGCACCTCGAGGTTTCCAGGTTGGAGGGCGATGCCGTTTTCTTCGTCGGCGGCTCGACTGGGCCCGAACTGATCGGCTGGTTCGATGAAACGTACCTGGCGTTCCACCGCCGTTTGCGCAAGGTCGTCGCCGAACGTGCCGTCCATTGCTCCTGCCAGGCTTGCGTCCGCGCGCCGACATTGACGGTCAAGGTGATCGCCCATCATGGGCACTACAGTCGCTTTCGCGTCGGTCAGGTCGAGCAGCTCCATGGCACCGACGTCATCGTCCTTCACCGACTGGCGAAGAATCACATCCCGTCCCACGAGTACATCCTCGCCACGACCGCGCTCCTGGAGAGATTGCTACCGGAGCAGGCCGCCGACTTTGTTCGCATCGAGGAACCGGTTGCCGACCTGGGGGTGTTGTCGGTCGGCTACCGCGACTTCGCGCCGCTCCGGGCCCTACTGCAATAGCGACCTGATAATCTTGTCGTGGTCTTCGGGGCAGGGGTGTAACTCCCTGATCGGCGGTATAGCCCGCGAGCGCCCTACGGCGCATGACCCGGTGAAGGCGTAGCGCCCACTCCGGGGCCGACCGTACAGTCGGGATGAAAGAAGGCCCTCGGACGCACTTGCCGTGCGCCCGATTTCTGCCCCGGCGGCCGAAGGAGTCATGACGATGGCCGTCCCGACAGCGAGACCCCAAGCGACAGCGCCGCCCGGACATGTTGGTCTCATCGACCGCTTCTCGGTCGTGCTGGTGGCGCTGGCGGCGACGATGTGGGCGTCGGATACGTACTTCCGCGCCCAGCTGATCGGCCACCTGAAGCCCGCGCAGATCGTGGTCATCGAGGATGCGCTGGTCAGTCTGTTCCTGCTCGCCTTCCTGCTCCGTGGCATCCCGGAGCTGCGGCGCCTGGACAAGCGCGGCTGGCTCGCCATCGGGCTGATCGCGGTTGGTCCGCAGGCGATCGCCACCCTCCTTTTCACCAAGTCGTTCTCATACGGCCACTTCGCCGAGACGTTCGTACTCCAGCAGACTCAGCCGTTGATCGCGATCCTCCTCGCCTGGCTCGTCCTCGGTGAGCGGCGCCGTCCCTGGTTCTGGCCGACAGCGGCATTGGCGCTCGTCGGCGTCTACATGGTCGTCTTTGCGCAGGACCTCACGGCGCCCTTCTCGGACCTCCAGCACGGCCGACTCGAGGCCGGGCTCTACGCGCTGGGCGCGGCGGCCCTCTGGGCCAGCGGGACCGTGCTCGGTCGCTTCGTGCTCGGCAAGCTGAGTTTCACCACAACGACCGCGCTCCGCTTCACCCTGGCCCTGCCCGTCCTTGTCGTCATCGTTGTCCTGCAATACGGCGGGTCGGCGTTCGCGCACTACCAGACGTCCGACATCCTGCCGTTCCTGGGGATCGCGCTGATTCCCGGCTTTCTTTCGCTTCTCCTTTATTACCGCGCACTGCGCAGCACGCCCGCGACGCTGGCCACCATCGCGGAGCTGGCTTATCCGGTCACGGCGACGTTCATCGCCTCGGCGCCGCCGCCCTACGGGTTCAACCAGCCGCTCTTCCTGCCGCAGTTCATCGGCACAGGCCTCCTGATCGCCGTCATCCTGATCCTGAACTACACCAAGGATCGGACCCCGCCGGTCGTTGTGGAGGAGCCCGCCGCCGCGTAGCGCCGATCCGCGTTTATCGCGAACGCTGTGGATAACTTCGACACGCAGCTGTCGCAAACCGGTGCCATACTGCGGGCGGCCTTGAAGAAGGAACGCCGGAACTGGATCCTCCCCGAGCCGCTGAGGGCTCAACCAGGACTGGAGGCCTTCTCTCCCGTTTTCCGTCAGATCCTGCATGGGCGCGGCGTCGTTCGGCAGAGTCAGCTCGATCCCTGGTTACAGACGGACCTCGACCGGGCTCCCGATCCTTTCTTGCTGAAGGACATGGCGATCGCGTGCGATCTGATCGCGCAATCGATCGCCGCGGGTGACCGCATCGCGGTGTACGGTGACTACGACGCGGATGGGGTCACCGCCTGTGTCACGCTGGCGCGCGGCCTTCGCTCGGTGGGTGCTGAGGTCATTACTTATATCCCCAACCGCTTTACCGAGGGCTACGGACTGAATCTTGATGCGCTCAACGAGCTGCACGCGCGCGGGGCCCGGCTCGTCATCACCTGCGACTGCGGGACGAACTCGGTGGAGGCTGCCGCCGGGCGACCGCGCGGCATGCGCCTGATTGTGAGCGACCACCACGAGGTCGGCGCGCAGCGCCCCTCGGTGGATGCGCTCATCAATCCCAAGCAGCCCGATTGCGCCTATCCCTTCGACGGACTCGCCGCCTGTGGGGTGGCCTACAAAATCCTCGTCGCACTCGAACAGCAGCACTTTCCAGGGCGGCTTGATCCCAGCGCGTCGCTCGACGCGGTGGCGTTGGGGACCGTCGCCGACGTCGTGCCACTGCGCGCCGAAAACCGGGCCATCGTGCGCGCCGGGCTGCGCCGCCTGAGCGAGGCTCCAAGCCCCGGCTGCGCGGCATTGCTCGCGGTCGCCGGGATCAAGGCGCCCGTCACCGCGGAGCACCTCGCGTTTCAACTTGGTCCGCGCATCAACGCCGCCGGCCGCATGGAGGACGCGATGCTCGCTCTCGAGCTATTGATGGCCGAGAGCCGCGAAGCGGCAGATCCGCTGGCCCAGCGGCTTCACGAACAGAACGCGCAGCGCCAGCAGTTGACGGCGGAGATCGTGCGCGATGCGAAGACCCAGGTCGCCGAGCTCGACAACGGCGCCGCGGTGATCGTGATGGGTCACGAGCGCTGGCCGCTGGGCGTCCTCGGACTGGCGGCCAGCCGGCTGGTCGAAGAGTTCTACCGGCCGACCTTCATCTTCAACACCGAGGGCGATGAGTGGCGTGGCTCGGCCCGGAGCATCGAGGGCTTTCACCTGGTGCAGTGTCTTGCGGAGTGTGCGCCGATGCTGCATCGGTTTGGCGGGCACGCCATGGCCGCCGGGCTCACGGTGTTGAAGCATCG
>VBFR01000065.1 GCA_005889345.1 Chloroflexota bacterium | reverse complement strand
CTGATCGCCCTACCCTCCACCGTCAAGTACATGGTCACGGGGGCGGTGTTGTTGTTCGCCGTGACGCTCGACGCAATCGCCCGCCAGGGACGCCAGGCCTCAGGCCGCGCCTAGTTTCCGGAATGCGGCTCGGCCCGATCGAGAGATCAAGAGGGCCAGCACGGCGGTTGGCATCACGAGGTTGACGAGGATCGGCACGGGTCCGCGGACCGCGCCGATCGGAAGCACCATCAACAGCAGCGACGCCGTTAGGCTGAGCGCCTCCAGGGCGATGACCCAGCGACGAGCCTCTCTCGCCGGAAGCGCAACCTCGGGCAGCGCCGCGCGCGTCTGATCCAGGGTCGGATTCCTCCGATCCGATGGAGGGGATGTTTGGTCAGCGTTATAGGGGCGATGCAGCAGTTCGCCGCCGCTTCGCCGTTGGGCGCGCCCCCAACACGTATTCGTGGGCTCCGGGCGCTTGGGGAGGAAGCCCCACTTCGCGCGGCCATCGAAAACGGCGAGCGTCTCCTCGTCTGCGCCCTGGTGAGATTTCCCGATCGTTCGAGCAGCCAACCCCTGTGGATGACCGACCGGCGCTTCATCTATACGCGAAGCGAAGGCCGACTGAGCAAGCTCCTGATCAGCGTTCCAATCGCCGACGGCGGGCTGGACTATGAGGGTGCTAGGCCCTATCCGCTTCACCTGACGTGGACCCGTCCGGACGGCAGCCCGATGACAGAGTGGTTCCGCGCGCACACCTGGAAGGACGCGGTGAGGTCCGAGGGATCAGCTGGGGCGGCAGCGGGCGTCACGGGTGGGGTTGCGGGGGCGATCGTCGGCATGGCGGTGGACGCTGCGATCAAGGGCGCGGTAGGAAGCCGTGGCGTGCCATCGCGTGACCAAAAACTCTATTCGACCCTGGTGGCGGCTCAGCGTGCGCCTTCACAGGTGCGGCCGGTTGACCTGACGCTCGACTCCGGCGGCCGATTGATCATCGGTGGCTTTATGGGCCTCCTCACGGCAGCCATCCTCGCAGTGGGCCTCTTTGCCCTGGTGAGCTACCAGGCGAAAAAAGCCTACGACGTCGCCCCGCTGTGCGGCCCGGTGTCCGGACCGGATTGCCGCCAGCTCCAACCGGCTGTCGTCACGGCGTACCGTGGCGCGAGCGGCAAGAATGCGTACTGCGATCTCTTCCTGAGCCTGAACGATGGCGCGACCGCTGAGGCCGACTTGCATAGCTATAGTCTCTGTGCCGATGACCTACGGGGCCGGGAGGTGTCCCTCGAATACTGGCACCGCTCGATTACCGCGGTCATCCCTCCTGGCGCTCCGGGCCGGGTCATCCCGCCGGAAGAGACAGCCGACAACCCTGAGTACAACTGGCGGTTTGCCGCGGTCATGGTGGGGATCCTGGGGCTGGTCTGGGTGATCTTCGGAAGCATTTCATTGGTTGTCGTGATTGGTTGGCTCAAGAGGCGGTCGCTGCTGCGGGCGAGCGCGTATGCGGCCGGCTACCTGAGTTAGGCCGTCTTGCCCGGCGGCGCGAACGCCGCACGGCCCGATCGAGATAACAAGAGGACCATCACCGCGGCCGGCATCACCAGGTTGACGAGGATCGGCACGGGCCCACGCATCGCCCCGATCGGAAGCACCATCAACAGCAGCGACGCCGTCAAGCTCAGCGCCTCCAGGGCGATGACCCAGCGACGAGCCCAGCGCCGGCGGCGGCGAAGGTTGCGCGCCAGCCAGAACATTCCGGTCGCGACCAGGATCGTGACCAAACTGAGCACCCTGAAGCCGGGCTCGACGATGCCGAAGGGGATGGCGCTCAGCCCGGCAACGAGCGACAGACTGGCCTGCGTGACGACGAGCACCGACGCGATCTCGGGGGTGCTCGAGGGTAACGCCGTCGCGTTTTGGATGGTGGCCGGCGATGCAATGCTCATGGATGTCAGCTCCCTTGCAGTTGTTTTTGGACGGTCTTGTCGAGGTCGGCGGCGAAGGGTCCCAACTTTCCGTTATCGATGATCCACACGTGCAGCATCGGCGGCGTCGTGATGCTGGTCGAGCCGACGGGGCAGGTCCAGAAAGGGGTCTCGAAGCTGAACTCGAAGCCGAAGGGGGAGAAGCAGATGCCCTCGTGCTGGTGCCATTGCGTCAGCGGGCCGCCCGGGTCTGGGCCCCATTGACCGGCGCGCGGCATCTGGTACATGGCGCCGATCAGCTGCAGCCCGTGTTTCGTCTGCGCGTAGACCAGCGCCTGCGGGTGCTTGGGATCGAGGATGGCCTTCGCGTTGCCCGCGTTCACGAAGTGGCGCAGTGGATCGGCACTCGACACCGGTTCTGGTTTGAACCCCGCGGCGATCGCGGTCGCCGGATCGCGGTAGCGGGCGATGCTCGCCCGGGTGTCACTGAGCAGACGGGTGGCGGCTTCGCGCTGCTCGGGGGTCGCCACCGCCGCGACCGGTTGAAGCAGGGCCCCGGCATGCGCGTGGAGGGCATCGGGGTGCATGAGCCCACCGACCCAGATTCCAAGGGTCGCAAGGCTGACCAGCATCGGAAAGGCAACCGCGCGCCCGATGCGGCGCGGCCAGGTGCGCCGGCCTGCCGGGCCCAGCCGAAGGACGAGGCCGAGTGCGACCAGCTCGATCAGCTTGCAGCCGATCCCAATCTGGTCGGGGGTTTCCCAGCCAGCGATGATCCAGATCACGTAGGCGATGATCGTCGCCAGCAGCCAGAACACCGCCGGACGGCGCCACCAGTGCGCGGCGAATGCCGCGGCGCCGAGCACGATGAACCCCACGCCATCGATCACGAAAAGCACGCCAGTGATGCCCTCATGGCTTGGGATCAGCGCCAGGTGAATGACCCCACTCACGAGCATCAACACGCCGGCAAGCTTTGTGAGGGCGGATGTCGCGCGGTAGGTCTCAACGAGCGTAACCGCCCACGTGAATTGGCGGCGGGCGAGCGCGGAGAACGCGCGAAGGGCGAGCCACAGTGAAACGACAAGGAAGACGGCGGCGCCAATGGCGGCGGAATGCTCTGCGGCTAAGTCGTACATGACGCCAACGTAGAACTGGGCGATAAGAACGACGTAAGGTCAGCCGGCGAGCGGCAGGCTCACCGTGAAAGTGCAGCCAGGCCCGGTATTGTTCCGGACGCTGATGGCCCCGCGATGCTCTTCGACGATCCAGCGGGCGATCGACAGCCCGAGCCCGGTGCCGTTGTTCGACCGGGCCTGATCCGCCTGGTAAAAGCGCTCGAAGACTCGCTCGCGATCGTCGGCAGCGACCCCGATGCCATCGTCGGCGACGGTCAGCAGCGCCGTCGAATCGTGCTGCCGGAGCCCAATTTCCACCGAGCCACCCGGTTTCGTGAACTTCGCGCCGTTATCCACGAGGATCCATAGCAGCTGGATGATGGCGTCCGCATCGCCGGCGATCGTCGCGTCGGTAAGCCCGACGTTGTGGAAACGCCGATCCTCGTGGACCGCCTGTGCTTGCCGGAACACCGAGTCGATCAGCGGCCGCAGCGCGAGCGGGGCCAGCTCGAGGTGCTGGCCGGCATCCGCCTGCGCCAGCGTGAGCAGGCGCTCGACAAGCCGGCTCATCCGCTCGCTCTCGCTGGCGACGTCGCGGGCCGCCTCCCTGCGCACCTCCTCGTCCACGGCCGGGCCCTGCGCCAGTAAGTCCGCGTTGCCGCGGATGGTGGTCAGCGGCGTGCGGAGCTCATGGGAGGCATCGGCGACAAAGCGGCGCTGGGCCTCGAGGGCAACGGTGAGTTGCTGGTTGGCCGCCTCCACCTGGTCCAGCATCCCGTTGAAGCGCCCGCTGAGGAGGCCGATCTCATCGCTCCGCTTCGCCGGGGGGAGCCGTCGCTTGAAGTCGCGTGTTCGGGCGATCGAATCGGCGGTCTCCACAACAGACTTGAGCGGCCGAAGCGCGCGTCCCGTGATCAGCCAGCTGGCGAGGAAGGCCGCGAGCAGCGTCGGAATCGACGAAACGATGAAGAAGCCGCGGAGACCCTTGAGGTTCTCGCTCTGGATGCTCGTCGGTTGACCGGCCACGACATAACCACCCAGGCCCAGGTCGGTTCGGGTCCATGCCGTTGCATAGAGGCGGAGCTGCGGAGAGCCCGGCGCATCGACGGTCGCCAGGGCACCGCCCCTGGCGGCGGCATCGAGAAGACTGCCTGGCACCGCCGGGGGCGCGCTGCCGACACGCCCGGTGGCGGAAAGCACGGCGCCGGCGGCTGTCAGTATTTCGGTGAAAGGATCGGTGCGCTGCCGAAGGTCCTCCGCGCCGCTGAGAGACGGTCCGGCCGTGCCGTTGAGCTCGCTGGCAGGTGCGGTGAGGATCGACGTCAGCGCATCGGCGGCGCGGTGCTTCAGGCCGTCGTCCTGGGCCGTCGCCTGGCTGTTTGCGACGAGTGCGTAGACGAGCCAGCCGAAGGCGAGCAGCGTCAGGGCCACGAGGGCGGCGCCGAAGAACGTCAGACGCAGACGGAAAGACACCTCAGGCCTCGCGGAGGCTGTAGCCGAAGCCCCGAAGCGTCTGGATCAGGCGCGGCTCGTCGTCGCTCTCCAACTTGTCTCGCAAATAACCGACGTATACGGCGACGACATTGTCGTCCGTATCCTCGTCGGCCCAGACCGAAGCCAGCAGTTGATCGCGGGTCAGTACCTGACGCGGATGCCGCAAAAAGTGAATGAGCAGCGCGAACTCGCGGGCCGTCAGCGAAATGACCCGATGGCCGCGGCGCACCTCCCCGGTCTCGATCTCGACACTCAAATCCCCGAACTGGAGAATCGTCGGCGGCGGCGGCGTGCGGCGCAGCAGGGCGCGGACCCTGGCGAGGAGCTCCGCGTAGGCGAACGGTTTGACGAGGTAATCGTCGGCGCCGCTGTCGAGCCCCTTGACGCGGTCGGCCGTTCCACTGCGCGCGGTAAGCATCAGGATCGGCAGGTCGCCATCAGCGCGTAGCTGCCGGCAGACCTCCAACCCGTCGATGCCGGGCATCATCAGGTCGAGGACGACGAGGTCGGGGCGGTTGACCTGCGCCCGCTCGATCGCCTGCGCGCCGCCCAGGGCGACGTCGACCTCGTAGCCTTCCGGGCGGAGGACCCGCTGGACGGTGGTGGCAACCATCGGGTCGTCGTCGACGACGAGAATTCGCCGGGCGCCCGCGCTCACGACCATATATCGTGCTCGCTCTCTATAAGGATGCCGTAAGGCATGCGATATCTAGTTGACATCGTTTAGTCGGTTTGGTATAGTCGGCATCGACTAAGCGATGAAGGCTAACCGCGAACTTCCACGAACGCCCCTGGCGCTGGCCGTTATGAACCTGCTCATGGAGCGCCCGATGCACCCCTACGAGATGAAATCGACGATGAAGGAACGGGGCCACGACCAGGTCATCAAGCTCAAGGGCGGGTCCATCTACGACACCGTCGAACGTCTAGAAGAGGGTGGCTTCATCCATGCACACGAGACCAGTCGCGAGGGCCGGCGTCCGGAGCGGACGGTCTATGCCATTACCGAGACTGGCCGCGAAGAGATCACCGGTTGGCTGTCGGAGCTGCTGGCGCAGCCGGTCAACGAGTATCCCCAGTTCGCCGGCGCACTGGCGTTCTTTGCCGCGCTCGACAAGGACGAGGTGGTGCGCTTGCTGAAGGTGCGCATCGCCCTGCTGGACGGCCAGATCGCCGGGGCGGAGAAGCAGCTCAAGAACTTCATGGAAATGGGCCTGCCCCGGCTCTTCCTCGTCGAAGGCGAATATGCCGTGGCCATGAAGCACGCGGAGCTCGAATGGGTTCGCGGCCTCGTCCGTGAGATCGGAGATGGCAAGTTGTGGATCACCAAGGAACAGATGAAGGCATTTGGGGAGGCTGGCGCCAGCCGAGAGGAAGGAGGTGATCGCGAATGAATAACAACGACCTCCGGCGAAGTGTTCAGCGCACTCCGTCAGAGGTCGTGTTCCTCGAGTCGACCCATTGACAGGGCCGCCACTCAAGGGCGCGCACCCCGAGTATAGCGGCGAATCCAAGGAGGGTTAAAACACCACCATGTCCAACAATGTTCGACCGTCCGCGCCCTGGCTGGCGCTGGCGGTGCTTGCGCTGGGTCTGTTCATGACCCTTCTCGACCTGACCATCGTCAACGTCGCCATTCCGAGCATCGTTGACGACCTTCACGCCTCGCTCGACCAGATCCTCTGGGTGCTGAACGGCTACAGCCTGATGTATGCCGTGCTGCTCATCACCTCGGGGCGGCTGGGTGACATCTTCGGACCGCGCAACATGTTTGCCGCCGGCATCGTGGTGTTCACCGTCGCCTCGGCCTTCAGCGGGCTCGCCCAGGATCCCACCCAACTCATCCTGGCGCGCGGCGCCCAGGGTTTCGGCGCGGCGATCCTCGCACCCCAGGGCCTGCCCATCATGACCACCCTCTTCCCGGCCGACCGGCGCGGCGGGGTGTTCGCCATCTATGGCGCGCTCTCCGGTCTGGCCGTCCTGCTGGGTCCGGTGCTGGGTGGCTTCATCGTCACGCACTTCGGCTGGCGGTGGATCTTCTATGTGAACCTGCCAGTCGGCGTGATCACGCTCGTCCTTGCCTTCCTGTTCGTTCCCGACCTTCGCCCGGGCCGGCGTCATCGCCTCGATTGGCTCGGCGTCGCGCTCGCAACCATCGGCTTGTTTGGTGTCGTTTTCGGCCTGATCGAGGGACAGCGGTACGAGTGGGGAAGCGTGCGATGGGGCATCACGATCCCCGAGATCATCGCCGCCGGTCTCCTGGTGCTGGCTATCTTTCTCGTGGTGCAGTGGCGGCGTCAGGATCGTGAGCCGTTGCTTCCCTTCGCGGTCTTCAAGGATCGGAACTACACGCTGATGACGCTGGTCTTGCTGGCGATGGGGTTCGCCATCGTGGGTGTGTTCCTCCCGTTGACGCTGTACTACCAGTCCGTGCTCGGGCTGAGCGCATTCGATGCTGGCCTCGCGATCGCCCCGCAGCCGCTGGCGATGATGCTGCTCTCGGGTGTGGCCGCACCGCTGGCCGCTCGCTACGCAAAATACATCCTGATCGCCGGACTTACGCTCTTCGCGTTGGGGATGGCCTATATCGCCTGGACGGCGCAGGTAACCTCCAACCGCTGGAGCTTCGTCCCCGGGCTGGTAATCGCCGGCGCGGGCATGGCGGGTATCTGGACGCCGGTCTACAGCCTCGCGACCCGCGACCTCCAACCCCGACTGGCCGGCGTCGCCTCCGGCGTCGTTAGCACGCTCCAGGAGCTTGGTGCCGTGCTCGGAAGTGCCGCCATCGGCGCCCTCTTGCAGAACCAGCTGGCGACCGACCTGCACAACCGAGCCGTCACCTTTGCGACCCAATTGCCTGCCCAGGCGCAAGCGCCTTTCGTCGATGGCTTCAGCAGGGCCGCAAAAGCCGGTCTCGAAGTCGGTCGCGGACAGAGCGGCACCAGCCTCACGTTGCCGGCGGGCATCCCGCCACAGGTCGCCCAGCAGATCCAACAGGTGGCCCACGCGGTGTTCACGCAGGCCTTCGTCGATGCCATGCGGCCGACGATGGCGCTCGCCATCGTTGTCATCCTCGTAGCCGCGGTGGGTGCGTTATGGGCGCGCAACCGCCCGTCCGGAGCACAGGGTCGCGCCGAACGAGACACGCAGCGCGAGCAGGCGTCGGTCGCATGAGCGCACTGACGCCTTACCGGCTCGTTTTCCCACACGGCGTCGCCAACCTGACGGTGCGGGTCGACCCCTCGATGACCGGGACATACCATGGCGAGTTTTACGGTCCGAAGCCGCGCGTCACGGAGGCCGAGGGTGTCGTCTCGATCGACTATTCGCAGTTCAATCCCTTCATGTGGGGCCGGACGTCAGCGGACGTCCGGCTCAGCCCTGCAGCGAGCTGGGCGATCGAGATCCGGGGCGGGGTCTCCCACTGGGACAGCGATCTGCGCAGCCTCGAGCTGAGGGGGATCGAGGTACGAGGTGGCGTCAGCAAGGTCGATTTGCGGCTGCCTCGCCCGACCGGCAGCTCGATTATCCGCGTCTCGGGTGGTGCCAGCCACCTCACGCTTCGCCGGCCCGCCGGGGTTCCAGCGCGCCTCCAGATCGGCGGCGGCGCCAGCAAACTCGAGCTCGACGCGCAGTACCTGGGGGCCGTGGGAGGTCCGGTGCGGCTGGAGACACCGGAATACGCGAACGCGACGGATCGATACGAGGTCGAGATTGGTGGCGGAGCGAGCCAGATCAGGGTCATCCGTGACTGACTCATCACACACCGCGGCTTGCGCCGTTTCCTGAGCTATGTGATAATGTGCCATGTAAATATGAGTCAACTCACTTCCAAGCCGGAACTCGACGCCGTAGAGTTCAAGACCGACGCGCAGGGCTTCCTGTTCGACCCCCGGGTCCGCGAGGTGCTGAAGCGGCAGGGCCGAAAAATCGAACCCGGAACAGAGGCGCTCGCCGCCGTCCGCATCCTGGGAAAGAAGCTCCACGCGGGCATGGAGCGCTGGGCGGACCGCTTCGGGCTGAGTGAGGGCCGCTTCCAGATCCTCGTGCGCCTGCACCACCAGCCAAGCGGGCGGTTCACGATGGGCGAGCTCGCTGAGATGCTGGACATCACGCCGCGGACGGTGACCGGTCTCGTCGATAACCTGCAGCGCGACGGCCTGGTCAGGCGCGTCGCCGATCCGGTGGACCGGCGCTCGGTCTACGCGGAGATCACCGACCAGGGCCGCGAGCGTGTCACCGCGCTCTGGCGGGAGGCCGCCGGAATCCAGGCGACCCTGACCCACGGGGTGAAGGAGTCCGAGCTGATTCAACTACGCCATCTGTGCCTGCGCCTCATCCAGGCGCTTGGCGTCGAGGAGGGAAAAACCAATGCCACAAGGTGAACTGACGACGCGCATCAAGGTCCTGGCGACCACCGGCGTGATGCTCGCGCTGCTGCTCGCGGCGCTCGACCAGACCATCGTCGGCACCGCGCTGCCGCGCATCGTGGCCGAGCTCAACGGTCTCGATCGTTATTCCTGGCTGATCACTGGGTACCTCGTCGCCTCCACGGTTGTGGTGCCGATCGCCGGCAAGCTCGGCGACCTGTTCGGCCGCAAGCCGTTCATCATCGCCGGGATGATCGGCTTCGTCGCCGCCTCGGCGCTCTGCGGTCTCTCCCAGGACATGAATCAGCTGATCGTCTTCCGCATAGTCCAGGGCCTTTTCGGCGGCACGCTCTTCGCCTCGGCGTTCGCCGTCCTGGGCGACATCTACACGCCGGCGGAGCGGGCCCGCATCCAGGGGCTTTTCGGTGCGGTCTTTGGCCTCTCCTCGATCGTCGGCCCGGTGGTCGGCGGCTTCCTCACCGACAACCTCGGCTGGCGCTGGGTCTTCTACGTCAACCTGCCGGTAGGCCTGCTGGGCGTCCTCGTGGTGGCCGCCTTCCTGCCCTTCGTGCGAACCCGCGCCTCCTGGCGCGACATCGACTTCGTCGGGTCAGCGACGCTCGCCGCCGGCCTGATCCCGATGCTGATCGCGTTGTCTGTCGCCAAAGACCAGGGATGGACCTCCTTCGAGGTGCTCGGCCTTCTCGCCTTCGGCGCCGCGATGCTGATCGCCTTTTTCCTGATCGAACAACGGGTCAAGGAACCGATCGTGCCGTTTGCGCTCTTCAAGAACCGCGTATTTGCCGTCTCCGTACTGGTCGGATTCTTTGCCGCACTCGGCATGTTCGGGATGATCATCTTCGTCCCGCTCGAGACCCAGGGCGTGCTCGGTGTGAGCGTCACCAACTCTGGCCTGCTGCTCACTCCGATGATGCTCGGCCTGATCGTCTCCAGTGTGCTCACCGGGCAGTTGATTCCCCGCATCAAGCATTACCACTACATCGGGACCATCGGCCTCGGCCTGGTGATGATCGGGCTCTACCTGATGGCGCAGACCACGACGTCGACGTCGCAGACCTCGATCACGATCGACATCGTCCTCGTCGGGCTCGGGCTCGGCGTGACCATGCCGCTCTACATCAACGCCGTGCAGAGTGCCCTGCCGCAGCGGTACCTCGGCGTCGGGACCAGTCAGATCCAGTTCTGGCGCAATGTCGGCGGCACGGTGAGCTCCGCCGTGCTGGGGAGCATCCTGGCCCAGCGGCTTCCCGGCGCGATCAGCGCCCAGGTCGCCAAGGTGAACTTGCCACCGGCATTCAAGAACGTCATGGGAAGCTCGGCCAGCAATCCCAATGCCCTGCTCGATCCGGCGAGGATCGCGGCCGCCAAGGCGAAGCTCCCGGCACAGCTGGCGCCGCTTTTCGACCAGGCCATGCATGCCGTTCGCCAGGCGCTGGCCCTCACCCTGCACGACGTATTCGTGATCTCGGTCGTCCTCACGGCGGGCGCGCTGGTCATCTCGCTGTTCATGCCCGATATTCCTCTGCGCTCGCGCCGGCCGCAGCAACAGGCTGGCGGCGAAGACCTCCCGACGGCGGCGGTGGGTTAGCACGCCCCCTCGTCTCAACCCTGACGGTCTCGACGGTGCGAGAATGCAAGCAGGATCGCGGCCGGAATAGGAGGGCACGGGATGGCACGCACAGACTCGATTCAGCGCCGCGCGGTGATGGCGCTTGGCGGATCGGTCATGGTCGCCACACTGTTCGCGTGGCTGCCGCTCCAGGCTGCGGCCGCCGATCTTCGACAGGGATCCGACGTCACCGTCGGTTCGGGTGAAACGGTCAACGACGACATCTACGCCGGCGCCGGCACGGTCAGCATCGATGGGACGGTGAACGGCAGCGTGATCGCCGGTGGCGGCACGATCACAGTGACCGGCACCGTCACCCGCGACTTGATTGTCGGCGGCGGCACCATCAACGTCAGCGGTCATATCGGCGGCAGTATCATCGCCGCCGGCGGCAACGTCACGGTCACCGGACCGATCGCGCAGGACCTCGTCGTCACGGCGGGCAGGATCGACGTCGGATCCGCCGCGACCATCGGCCGCGACCTGGTCGTGGCCGGAGGCACCGCGACGATCTCCGCTCCCATCGCCCGGCGCGTTCAGATGACATCGGGCAGTCTGACCCTGCGGAATCGCGTCGGGGGCGACGTGCGCGGGCGGGTCGACCATCTCAAGCTCGATGGCGCGCAGATCACCGGCAACCTCGACTACACGAGTAATAACGTCGTCGAACAGGTGAACGGTGCCCACGTCACCGGAACGATCACCCGGCATACCCCCGTCGATCGCGGTGGCGATGCCGGTAATGGCTTTCTCGGATGGCTGCGAGGACTCATCGGGATCTTGGCCCTCGGCCTGCTGTTGATCTTTCTCTTTCCGGCACTGAGCTCCCGGGCGATCGACACCGAGCGGGCCCAGCCCTGGGCGAGCCTCGGCATCGGGGCCGGGATCTTAGTGATCACGCCGATCGTCGCGTTGATCGTGTTCGTCATCGGGATCCTGATCGGCGGCTGGTGGCTCGGACTCTTGTTGATCCCGTTGTGGATCCTCGCGCTGGCCATCGGCTACGCCATTTCCGGCTTCCTGGTGGGGCGGTTGATCTTCGCCCGGCTCGGCTGGGGCGGCTACCACGATGCCCTCGCGTTGCTGGGTGGGCTGTTCGTGCTGACCGTCGTCGGACTCATCCCCGTAATCGGATGGCTCGTCGGCCTGGTGGCCATCGTCTTCGGGGCCGGTGCGCTGGCGCTGGTGGTCGTGACCCGGCGGGCCTGGATGCGACCGGCGGCGCCCTAAATCGAGGGCGACACCGACGGCGAACTCGTCGCCCGGCCCTTGATCATGAGGAAGCGAACGAGCCCGGCGCCGATGGCCGCGGCGGCGGGAAGCGGCAGGAGCAGGCCCAACCAGGCATGTTCGCCGATCACGCGGCCGACCCCGTCGCCCACGGTGACGCCCAGCGTGAGCAGCGCGCCTGCCCAGACCGCGGCCGAAATCGCGGTGCTCAGCCAGAACGTGCGGTAGCTGACCCCCAGAGTGCCGCAGGCGACGGCCATCCCCCAGCGTAGCCCCGGGATATAGCGTGAAACGCCGATCGCGAGCGGGCCCCAGCGGTCAAACCACCGCTTCGCCCGCGTCACCGCGGACGGCGTCAGATGTAACGCCACCCCGAGCCGGCTGTTGAGCAGCCTCGGTCCGAATCGGCGCGATGCCGCGAACAGATTCGTCGACCCCAGCAGGATCAGGGCCGTTAGCCCGATCCAGGCTGCCACTAGCGCCCGGGCATCGCCCTGCAATCGCTGGCCGAGGTATCCGATGGAGACCTCGGAGGGAACCGGCATCGGGATGGCTGACTCCTCGAGGTAGACGCCGGCGATGGCCAGCTCGGCGCCAATCGTCTGCTGGAGCTGGGCTTCGGCGGCCGTCACGCTACGGGCAAATCCCGGTCGGCTCGCCACCACGACGACGCCGACGGCGATCACGCCGAGCATCAGGCCGGCGGTGAGGCGCCGGATCACGCGGCGAGGACGAGGTTCGAGGACGTTCGTGACTGACACACACTACTGCGCGAGGGTCATCACCGCACCTCATCTGCGCGGCATGAAATATGAGTGGCCCGATGGGCCGCTCGAACTGCGGCGCTACGGGGCGACGGGTCGAGGCAGGACGCCGAGCAGCTCGAATCCATAGTCGAGCACTTTCGGCATCTGCGCGTAGGCGGTGCCGTTCGGAGCGCCCAGCAATACCGCCAGCAGGCGGTGGCCGCCGCGGCTCGACGTCGTGATCAAACAGCCGAGGGCCTGCTCGGTCCACCCGGTTTTCAATCCGTAGGTTCCGGGGTACGTGTGCAGCAGCTTGTCGAGGTTGACCAGCGCATAGGTCTTGTGCAGGGCCGTCGCCGGAAGCGTGATGGCGGGCGTCGCGGCGATGCCGACCAGTGCCGGGTAATGCGACTCGAGGTAGACGCCACCAACCGCCAGGTCAGCGGCGGAGGAATAGTGGCCCGCCCCGTCCAGGCCGGTGGGGTTCACGAAGTGTGTGGCTCGCAGGCCAAGCCGCGCAGCCTTGGCATTCATGTCGGCGATGAACGTGGAGCGAGAGGTGGTCGCCGACGCGAGCGTTTCAGCCGCGTCGTTACCAGAGTTGAGGAAGACGCCGTAGAGGAGCTCGCGCACGGTGACCCGTTCGCCCGGGGTCAGCCCCATGAACGTCGAGTCGGCGGGCAATTGCCGAATGGAGTCTGGCACGGTGACCAAGGTGTCCAAGCCCATCAGGTCGACCGCGACCATCGCCGTGAAAATCTTGGTCAGGCTGGCCGGTGCCCGGGAGGCCCGGCCGTTGGTCTGCCAGAGAAAGCGCCCCGTGTCCAGATTGACGAGTACCAGTGCCTGCGCGTCGATCACGGGCGCCGCGATCGGCTGTAGCGTCGCCGCCGGCCGGCCAACCACCGTCGGCAGCGATGTGGTCGGCGATGCGACGGGGGAGGCGGTGGCGGCTGGGATGCGTTCCGGGCGAGGATCGATCTGGTCCACCGGCATCGCCATGGCCGCCAGTGACGTGGCGCCGAGCGGTCTCGGCGGTTGTGCTTCTGCCGCCGAGCCCAGGGTGCTCGTGGCGCTGATGATGATGGCGACCGCTGTCAGCCGCACCGTTGACCGTCCCATGCAGGTCAGGGAGCCTATCGCAGACCGCTCAAAAAAACAAGAGCACCCGCCCTACAATGTTGCTCGCGCCGGGATGACGGAATAGGTAGACGTTGGCGACTTAAAATCGCCTGCCCGTAAGGGCGTCAGGGTTCGAGTCCCTGTCCCGGCATCGCGATCATTGAACGGCCAGACCGCCGCGGCGTTTCGCTGGTCGTACTATGGCCTTCATGCTCAGGTTGCCCGAGGTCCTGATCGGGATTGCGATCGTCGCCTACGTCCTCAACGACCTTTTTCAAAGCGTCGTCGTGCCGCGGCCGACGCCGGCGCGGTACCGGCCGACCCGCTTGGTCATTCGCGCTGGCTGGCGGGCGTGGCGGGCGATGGGCCTTCGGGCCCACTCCGCCGACTCGCGAGAACGGTTCCTGGGGACGTTTGCCCCGTTGGTCGTTGTCATCTTGCTGGTCGTCTGGCTCAGCGGACTCGTCCTCGGATTTGGCTTCGTCTTCTACGGCCTGCGCGATTACGTCCATCCCCCCATCGACGGATTCCAGACAGCCCTGTACTTTGCCGGGACCTCGGTCCTCACCATCGGTTTCGGCGACATCGTGGCGACATCGGGACTGACGCGTCTTCTGGCGCTGGTCGCGGGCGGGACCGGTCTCGGCACGATTGCGCTCGCGATCAGTTTTCTGTTCTCCTTGTACGCCTCGTTCCAGCGCCGGGAGATCCTGATCGTGACGCTCGACGCGAGGGCCGGCGCCCCGCCGTCCGGCGTCAGCCTGCTGGAAACGATGGCGAAATACGACATGACCGACGACCTGCCGCGCCTCTTCGCCGATTGGGAGAAGTGGGGTGCCGAGGTGCTCGACAGCCATCTCGCCTATCCGCTTCTCGCGTATTTCCGCTCGTCGCACGACAGCGAATCGTGGATCAGCGCGCTGGGGGCCGTGCTCGACGCCTCGACCCTGCTGTTGACCACCGTGGTCGACGGGCCCCGCGGTCCGGCCAAGATGATGTTTGCGATGGGCACTCACCTGGTCGAGGACCTTGGCCGCTTTTTCCACATGCCCGGCGACCACGACGTGGGGGTCGAACGCTACGAGTTCGACGAGGCCCGCGAGCGGTTGTCAACCGCAGGCTGGCGCCTGATCGGAGCGGAGGAGTCGTGGCTGGCGTTCTCGCGCCTGCGCGTCCAGTATGCGAGCCAGCTCAACAGCATGGCGAAATGGTTTGCCGCGCCGCCGACGCAATGGATCGGGGACCGGTCGTATGTCCGCTTTAGCGCGCAGCGGCACCAGGAGATCGAATCGCGCGCCGCCTCCGGTTAGGCGGCGAAGGCTTCTGGTGCCTTCCCGTGCAGCCGCAGGTAGAACGCGGTCGCCAGAACATACGGCAGCAGGAGCCGGACTTCGAAATCCGGCGGCCGTCGCGCGATCCCGGCGAAGAGCTCCGGTAGCTGGCGACGTTCCATTTCGTCCGTGATGTGCTGGATAGAAAAAGCATCCGAGGCGCGGATCCGCGCCGCGGCGCCGTCCCAGACGGTCGCCCCGTCTTCCAGTTGCCGCCACTCCGCGAGGAGGACGCCTTGCACGGCGCTCAGGGCGAGCGCCTGCATCAGGCGGGCCTGACCCTCGGCGCGGACCTCGACGCCGCGTGAGCGTGCCAGCCCCATCGTCTTCTGGACCGCCGTCTCGACCACTGGCCACGTCTCCGCATCGGCGGCGGCGTGGTTGAGGAGGAAGGCCGGCGCTGAGCCCGAGGTGGGATAGTGGAGGCGTCCGCGACGCGAAGTGGTCGACGATCGGCTCCCCGAAGCCGATCACCGGGTCCTCAGCCGGCGCCGGGAGCTCCTGGTGATGGACTTTGGGACGCCACCGCGGCCCCCCGGAACGCTTCCGACGGGTGGCGAACTTGCCGGCCTGGTGCTGGCCGGCCAGGACGGCCGTGGTCACGCCAACGGCCAAGACCAGGATCGTGGCCAGCACGCCGTAGCGCAGCAGCGCGATCAGGCTCAGTGCGAGCGTCAGGGCGAGTACGATCGGGCGGCGAGGCAGCCGGGACATGCCTTCGATACAACGTGCCGGGAGCCGAACCCGTGCAGCCGGGGGGCTTAGTTCAGATTGCGGAAAAGCGTGGCGATGCCCTGTCCGCCGCCGATGCACATCGTCACGATGCCCCACTCGGCCTGGCGACGCTTGAGCTCGTAGGCCAGCTTGACGGTCAGGATGGCGCCGGTGGCGCCCACCGGATGGCCGAGCGCGATGGCGCCGCCGTTCGGGTTGACCTTCTCCGGATCAATTTCCAGCTCGCGGATCACCGCCACGGCCTGCGCGGCGAAGGCCTCGTTCAACTCCATGAGATCGATGTCGTTGATCGTCATTCCGACCTTCTTCAGCAAGTTCTGCACCGCGAAGATCGGGGCCACCCCCATGATCTCCGGGGCGATGCCGGCGACGGCGTCGGCGACCCATTCGAGCTGAGGCGTCACGCCGAGCTGCTCCGCGGTCGCCTTGGTCATGACGACGACGGCGGCGCCGGCATCGTTGATGCCCGATGAGTTGCCGGCGGTGACGCTCCCGCCCTCGCGAAACGCCGGCTTGAGGCGCCCGAGGGATTCCATCGTGGTTGCGGGACGAGGATGCTCGTCGACCCTGGCGATCACGGGATCGCCTTTTTTCTGCGGAATCGCGACCGGCACGATCTGGTCGTCGAACCGACCGTCGGCGATGGCCGCGGCCGCCCGACGCTGGCTTTCCGCTGCGAACTTGTCCTGGGCCTCGCGGGAGACGCCGTAGCGGTCGGCGACTTTCTCCGCCGTCGAGCCCATCTGGTAGCGGCCGAACGGATCGGTGACCAGCGATATCGTGCCGTCGATGAGGGTCGCCTCGCCAAGGCGCCACCCTACCTGCGAACGCGGCAGCAGGTACGGCTGGATCGACATGTTCTCGTTGCCGCCGGCGACCACGACCTGGGCCTCACCGGTGCGCAGCTCCTGGACGGCGCTGTTGATCGCCTGCAGCCCCGAACCGCACAAGCGGTTGACGTTAAACGCGGTCGTCTTCTCGGGCAGACCGGCCTTCAGTGTCGCGAGCCGAGCGTTGAAGGCGTCTTCGCCCACCTGGCCGACGCAGCCCAGGATGACCTCGTCGACAACCTCGGGGGAGATGCCCGCGCGCTCGACGGCAGCGCGGATCGCGTTCGCGCCCAGATCGGACGACGGCGTGTCCTTGAAGGCGCCCGCAAATTTGCCGATGGCAGTGCGCACGCCCCCCGCGACGACGATTCCCTCTCCGCCGTTCCGCGTCACGAGACGATTCTAATTCGACGCCGGACCAGGAGCGCTGCTGCTGCCGCTCCCCATGCGGGTGATCCGCTGGGCCTTGGAAATGCCGCGCTCAACCTGGGGCCGCGCGGAATCCACGACGCCCTGGGCCTGGTCCAGCACGGGCTGCATCTGGCCGCGCACCTGATCGAGGCGGTCCGAAAGTTCCGCGCGCATCTGCCGTCCCGGCTTTGGCGCGTAGAGCAAGGCCACCGCCCCGCCGATGATCGCTCCATGCACGACGCCTCGCAAATACCCCATCGCTTCCTCCTTGGTGGCGGGCACGCGCCCGCGGATGACCCGGGTGTTCATCTTATCACTCCCAAGCGGTTTCGTTATAGCGGCGATATCAAGATCGAATCGCCGAGCGGGTCAGGCGCTCGACGGCTCGAGACCGACCGCCCTCGGCGCGGGCCGAATGCTCAGGACGGCGAGCATGCTCGCGCGCACGGCCAGGTCGATCGCTGCCCGCAAGAGCACGGCCGACACACAGCAGAAGCTATAGAGAAAGACCTCCGGAATGCGCTCCAGCAGGAAGGGCACACCGACGGCGAGCCCGCCGATCAGGATGGCGCTGGTGCAGAGGGCGGCGCCCAACTCCACGGCTCGAGCTTTCAACCACGCGTTGACAGTCATCGCTGCAACAAATGGTATAGCGTAGTTGTCAACAGAAGTCAAATGCTAGTCGGGCAGCTGCAGGCCGGCTCCGCGCCTCTGCGCGAGCTCGAGCACCGCGGCGCCGACGGCCACGTCCTCGATCGCGAGTCCGACCGACTTGAAGAGGGTCACATCGGAGGGCTGGCGGCCGCCCCCGGCCGACCCGGCGACCACGTCCCGCAATGAATGGACGCGGCCCCAATTCAGATGCCCTTCGCGCTCCGCCAGCAGCAGGTCGCCGGCCTCGAGGCGAGCGGCTTCGACATCATCGGCGACGACGAGGTCGGCGCGGGACACGACCCGACTGTCGATCTCCCGACGATCCGGGTAGTTCGAGCCGCAGACGTTCAGATGCTGGCCCGCCTGCAGCCACTCTCCGGGAAAGATGGGATGCCCAGTGGTCGTGATGGTGGTGAGAATGTCGGCCCCGTTGACGGCCTCGCGCATGCTGACGGCCGGCTCGATGGCGATCGTGGGCGGCAGCACCCTTCTGAGGTCCTCCACGAAAGCATCGCGATGGGCCGGGTCACGGCTCGCGACACGCACCTCCCCCAGCCGGCGGACAGCGGCCACGGCGAGCACCTGGGTCAGCGCCTGACTGCCGGCGCCAATCACGGTGAAGACCGATGCCTCCGGTCGAGCCAAATACTTCGTCGCCAGCCCCGAGGCGCCGCCAGTTCGCATACGGCCGAGCCAGTCGGCCTCGATGACGGCGCGGGGCCGGCCGTCGTCCGCATCGAAGAGGCACACCCAGAACCGGGCACCGGCCTTGCTGTGGGTGTACGCCTTGAAGCCCATCAGTCCTTTGGACGGGAGGGCCGCCGACATCGTCGCCAGGACGGCGCCAGCGGCAACTCGACGTCGGGGTTCGTTCGCCGCGCGGTCCGCCGCCCATTCGCGGAAGGCGACCTCGAGCACCGCGAGCGTGACGTCCATGGTCAGCAGCGCCTTGACGTCGGTCTCGCGCAGAAAAAGCGGCACGGCTAATCTTGACATCGGCGTGATCGATGCTGGGTTACGACGGCGCGTCGCGCGGGCGCGCGTCGGGCATTTCGCGACGTCGGACGGCAAGGTGCCCTCGGTCGTCCCGGTGTGCTTCGTCCTGCTGGGGACGACTCTCTACCAGGCCATCGATGGCAAGCCCAAGTCAGTCAATCCCGCACAATTGCGCCGCATCAGGAACGTGCGCGCCAATCCCAATGCCGCGCTGCTTATCGACCACTACGTCGAGGACTGGCGCCGGCTCTGGTACGTACTCTTTCGAGGGAGGGCGCGCATCGTCGACGCCGGCCCCGAGCAACGACGGGCGATCGTCGCGCTGAGAAAGAAATACCCGCAATACCGGACGACCGTGCCGTTGCCTTCGGACGCGCTGGTTATTGCGACAGATGTACAGCGGCTACGGCATTGGCGAGCCAGCTCAGCCGGCCGTGGCCGGTCGCGGCGCCCGGGTCGACCGGCATGAAGGTGCGGATCGACACGATGCCCGTGTTCGGGTCGCCATAGCGACTGTCGAAGCGGCCGCCGTCGGCAAACCATGGATCGTTCATGAAGAGTCCCTCTTCAGTTGTCCAGCCCGTGATAAGGACGAAGTGCTGATTGGAGCCCAGTTGCACCTCGGCGACCACGGGCCGTCCGGCGTCGAGCTCGGCCTTGATCAGGTTGATGTCGGGGCCGAGCCAACCGGAGAAGGCCACGCGACCTCCCGTGTAACTGGTGACGGCGGCCCAGATGAGCTGGTCATCGTAGGCGTAGCCACCGTTCGCCGTGAGCCAGGCATTGAAGGCGCCCGGGTCGGTATTCATGCCGTAGTAGCGAAGCATCATCGTCACGGCAGTGATGGCACAGCCCGCCGAGCCGACAGACTCGCTTGCTGACGTGCCCAGCGGCGCGCCCGCCCAGGTGGCGTCCTGCTGGCCCATGACGGCGATGCTCATCGAGCTATCGGCTGCCACGCCGACCTGGTTGCCCAGGGCGGATACGACCGCGATGGCGGCGACAAGTGCCGCCGCGCGCAGATTGAGTGTCGGGCTGGGGAATCTCACCAATTGGGACCTCGCATGGACGCTCCGGACAAGCGCCGCCCATCTTGATCGCCGTCTTTGGCGCAAACAAACGACGGCGGTGATCCAAGGTGGCCGAGCGCGCGGGTCCGATATCCGTCACCCACCCATGGGCGGAAAAAGCAGGGTGCGCTTGCTCAGGACGATCTGCGATGTAACGGCGATTGGACGCGCCGTGCCAATCGCTATTAGTTGACCGTGAAGAAACAAACAAGAACGATGCGCGAAGGGCCTAGCGCTGCTGGGGAGTTATCCAACCGGCGAGCGCTACGCCGCCTGCGTCTTGGGGGCAGCAGAGCGGGCTTTGGCCCGCTGGATCCGTTTCTCTTTCGCGGCGCGACC
>VBFR01000064.1 GCA_005889345.1 Chloroflexota bacterium | reverse complement strand
CTTCTACGCCGCCAAGAAGGTCGCACTGGCGCTCGATGCCCTGATCCGCAGCCAGTTTCCCCGCGATTATCTGCAGGTGATCGCCTTCAGCGACTATGCCCGGCCGGTCAAGTCCCACCAGCTGGCGGAGCTGACCTACAACGAGTCGATCTACGGAACGAATATCCAGCACGGCCTGATGCTGGCCCGCCAGTTCCTGAACCGGCACAAGACCGGCAACAAGCAGGTCATCATCGTTACCGACGGCGAGCCGACGGCGCACATGGAAGGGCAGCACGCGGTCTTCTTCTATCCACCGCTTCCCGAGACGTTCCAGAAGACGCTGCTCGAAGTCCAGCGCTGCACGCGGGAGCACATCGTGATCAACACCTTCATGCTCGACAACGACTATCACCTCGTGTCATTCGTCAAGCAGATGACCCGCATGAACGGCGGCCGTGCCTTCTTCGCCAGTGCCGACAGGCTGGGCGATTACGTGCTGCTCGACTACGTCGACCGCAAGCGCAAAGCCAGCCGCTGAAAGGCCCCTCTCTTAGAGGATCCCCCTGACGAAGCGCCTGTTGGCCGTCTGTGCTGCGCTCGGATTACTCGCCGCCGAGGGATTGCTCTATGTCGTTGCTGGAAAAATTGCAGAAGGGGTTCGGGGGCCACTCTCACTAACGTTGGTGGTGCTGTTCTCGATCGCGGTGCTCGTCGCGCTGATGCTATCGGCGCCCAGACGATGAAAACGCCCCGAGGCCAAGCAGGCTGAAGCCGAGCGCGTTCAGGTTGCCATGGACCAACGCCATGACATGGATGTCTAGCGTCGGGAACCCGAAGACACGACCCGCGCTGTACTCGACCGCGAGCAGCATCGGCAGGAGCGGCGTCAGGGCGGATACACGGAGGAGGGTGCGGGCCGGGGTCGACTCGACCAGGCTCGTGCATCGGAAGACGAGGACCGCCGCGGTGCCGATAACGCCGCAGGCCACCACGATTGCGCCGGCAACCTGCAGGACGTGAACGGGCGTTGCCCAACCAGCGGCAATGACGGGTGACCCAACGATCATCAGCAGCGAGGCTGCCAGCGCAATCTGCCACGAGGTCCCACGCTCGTGTTGCAGACGGGCAAGGACCAGCGCGGCCATAAGGGTTGCGGCAAAGCCGGTGAAGTGGAAGTGCACGGCGGTCAGCTCGACGACGATGGGGGAGAGACCGAGCGGGGCGATGCCGGCACGGGAGAGCACCAGCCAGACCGCGCCGAAGGCCATGAAGCCCAGGGCGGCGGCGGGTGCAAGGCGCAGCGGGTGGAGCGAACGACCCTCGACCAGGTCGGCGAGCGCCGCCAGCGCGGCGACGGCGCAGACCAGCAGCCACCCCAACCCAAGGATGGCGGCGAGGACGCCGGTCGGCAGCAGGAAGGAGAGCGTGACAAGCGCCGCTCCGACGGGCTGAATCCGTACCGCCGCCCCCCGGAGGCGCGATGCGGAGGCTCCATCGAAGGCAATCAGCGCAAGCCCGAGCGGGACGATGACCAGGGGCGCCAGCAGGAACAGAAGATCGATCAGGGTCATCCTCGTCAGGCCGCCGAGCCGGGCGGCGACGAGTGCGAGCCACACGATGGCGCCCCCGGCGGCCGACCGACTCATGTGGCTCGCCGGTAGTGGCGTTCCATTTCGGATGCGTATCGGCGTCCGACGTCATCGCGATGCAACGGCAGCCAATCGGTGAGCCGGGTGGCGCCGCGGGGCGGTTCGTGCGAGACGAGGATGTCGTGCATGAGATCGTCGAGCTCTTCGCGCGTGAGCAGCATGTCGCGGACCACACGGCCGGCGAGAGTCGCGCCGGCCATCGCCAGCGCAGGCGGCACGTGCACGACGAGCGTTCGGACGCTCATCGCACGCCGAAGCACGTGAACCATTTCGTCGAACGTGAAGATCTCCGGCCCGGCGGAATCGATGACAACATCGGCCGTTTGCGAGCCGACGTCGACCAGCAGGCGCGCGTGATCCTTGACGTGCATCGGCTGCAGACGGTAGCGGCCGTCGCCAGGAATCGCAAAGACGGGGAGATGCCGAAGCAGCCACGCGATGTTATTGATCAGCACATCGCCCTCACCAAAGAGCAGCGTCGGTCGCACGATCGCGTAGGAAAGGCCCGAGGACTGCACGGCGTCCTCGAGCGCAGCCTTGCCGCGGTAGTAGCTGCTGGCGGAGACCGTCGGGTTGGCAATGCTGGTCTGGACGATGCGCCGGACACCGGCCCGGCGGGCGGCCTCGATCAAGCGCCGGGTGTTCTGGACGGCAACGCCGTGCGTCAGATTGCCCCGCGGCGCGCGAACCCAGTAGGTGTTGTAGAGGGTGTCGCTGCCCGCCAGGGCGGTGATCAGCGCGGCGTCGTCCGAGAAGTTCAGCGGGTAGCTCGGAATTCGTGCGGCAAGTGGGTCCTCCGGCCGAGGATGGTTGGTCAGCGTTCGCACGTCACGGCCGCGCTCGAGCAATTGTTCCGCGACGAAACGGCCGCTGTAGCTGAAGGCGCCCGTCACGACGTCGATCGGAGCGGTCACGTGTTGCTTCGCTGCAGTGGGGCGACTCTCGGCTGGTGACGGGTTCGTGCCGACGCGTATCGAAGGCCGATCACCGTCTGCTGTCGCGGCAGCCACTCACTGAACCGGATCGTGCCGCGCGGCGGCTCCTTGGACACCAGGAGCTCGGCCCGTAGATCGTCAAACTGCTCGCGCGTCAGAAGGGCATCCTTCGCAAAGAAGCCGACGGCACGCGCCCCGGCCAGGGCGACGGCGGGCGCGGTCTTCAGAAGAACGCTTCGTGATCCGACGGCCTGGCGGATCATGCGAACCAACTCCACGAAGCTGGGAATCTCGGGGCCAGCCGCGTCAATGGTGGTGTTGTCCTCGGCCAGACCCGCGGTGACGGCGATCGACGCCACATCATCGACATGGACTGGCTGGAGGCGATAGGCTCCCTCGCCCGGGATCGCGAACGCCGGAAAATGCCGCAGCACCCAGGCGATATTGTTGATCAGCACGTCACCCTCACCGTAGACCAGGGTGGGGCGCACGATGGCATACGACATGCCGGCTGACCGCAGCGTCTCTTCCAGCTCAGCCTTACTCGCATAGTACGGATGCCGGGATGCGGTGGGATTGGCGATGCTGATGTGAACCAGCCGCCGAATGCCGGCCTCGCGGGCCGCGGCAAACAGCGTCTTGCTGCGTAGGACGGCGCCGACAAAAGCGTCGGCTCCGTAGTTCGAATGGATCCAGTAGGTGTTGTAGAGCGTGTCAGCGCCGCGCATGAACCGCATCAGGCTGTCGGCGTCGTTGAAGTCGAGCGGGGCGCTCACGAGCTTCCCGGCAAGGTCCCGCGGAGCACTCGAATTGTTCGTGAGGGTTCGGACCTCGTGGCCGGCGGCGAGAAGCCGACGGGCGATGAAGCTCCCGGTGTAGCTGAAGGCGCCGGTGACGACGTCAGTCGTGGCCATGACTTGTCCTGGGTCTTCAACGGTGATGACGTAATGGACTTGTTCGACAATGAGGGTTGATGCGATCGACCCAGCGGAGCGTCGACGAAGTCGCCGAGCACAACAAGGCGATGTGGGAGCGCCTCGCCAAGGCGGCAATGAACTACACCCGTCCCTTCGGTCGGCCGCCCAGGACGAGAGCGGGTATGCGCCGCTTCATGGATCCCCGCGGGCGCCTCAAGGGCGTGCGACTGGCGGGGGCTCACGTCCTCGGCCTTGCCGCGGGAGGGGGCTGGGACCCCGTGATTTTCGCCAAGCTGGGCGCGCAGACAACCGTCTTCGACATCTCGCCCACCCAGCTGAAGACCGTAAAAGACCTGGCGGCCCGGCAGCGCGTCAAGATCCGGCTGGTGCGAGGCAATATGAAGGATCTCTCCGTGTTCAAGGACGCGTCCTTTGACGTCGTCTGGCATTGTCATTCACTCGTCTTCGTCGACGACGCGGTTCGCGTGCTGAGGGAGGTCGGTCGGGTGCTGGCGCCGGGTGGCACCTACCTGTTGTCGACCATGCATCCCACGACGCTTCGACTGTACGGCAGCTACAAGCACGGTGGATGGAGCCCGAAGATCAGTTATTTCGAGGACAAGCCGGTGCCCTATACCGACGAATGGGGAATGACCTGGACCCTGGGCAAGAAGAAACTGGTGGCCCCCACGATCGAGTTCGGCCATCGATTCGAAACCATCGTCAACGGGATGGCGGCCGCGGGGATGGTGGTCGACGGGATCTGGGAGTTCTCACCCGGCGATGATGACGAAGAGACGGAGCCTGGCTCCGATGCCCACCTCGATACGCTGTTCCCTGCCTTTATCGAGGTCCGCGGCCGGAAACTGCCGCTTCCGGCGCGCCGCTAGGCTCGACAGCGTGCCGGTCATCGTGCTGCGGACGCCGGTCGCGGCACCGCCGTCGCGCTGTTTCGACCTGGCCCGTGACGTCGACGTCCATCAGCGCTCGACTGCCGCCTCGCGCGAGCGCGCCGTTGGCGGCGTTACCGCCGGCCGGCTCGGTCCGGGTGACGAGGTGACGTGGGAGGCGACGCATTTCGGGGTCCGGCAACGCCTGACGTCGCGCATCACCGAATTCGAGCCGCCGCGCCGCTTCGTCGATGAGATGGTCCATGGTGCCTTTCGGCGCTTTCGCCACGAGCACCAGTTCCTCGCGGTCGGGAATGGAACCGAGATGGTCGATATCTTCGACTACACCTCGCCGCTGGGGCCACTCGGTCGGTTGGCGGATGTCCTCTTCCTTCGTCAATACATGATCCGATTGCTACGTGAGCGAAACGCCTATCTGAAACGGGAAGCGGAGTCAGCGGCGCCCCGGGGCTGAACGGTATGCCGCCAGCAGCTCCGCGCGCTGTGCCGGCGATAAGTACTTCACCGCCTCGCGGATGGTGACACCGGAAGCTCGCGCGGCGCGTGGCAGCAGCCAGCCGTGGACCACGTCCGGCCGGCGCTTGCCGGTCTCGCGGAGGATCCACCCGATTGACTTGCGGATGAAGAACTCGCGCTCCTCGAGCATGCGCTCGGCGTAACGGGCAAAGCGTCGGAAGTCGCCATCTCCGCGGCGCAGGGGTCGCAGTAGCGCCAGCATCGCGGAGCGGCGCAACCAGAAGTCGTTGTCCCATGCCCAGCGGTCGAGGACGCGGAGGAGGTCCGGCGAACGCTCCACCAGCGGACCGACAATGACGATCGCCAGTTCATCGACAAAGGCCCAGGTCTTCGACTGGCGAATCATCCGCTCCAGCAGGACGATGTCCGCAGGCCGGAGCAGAGGCTGGAAGGCTTCCAGGAGAAGGACGGCCACCATGCGCCGCTCGAAGAGGGGCGTCCTCCAAAGGAGGCCGACGAGTGAGACGAGCTGCCGGCGGTCGAGGCCCTCATCCTGTCGCTGGACCGCCCGGACAATTTGCCGCATCTGCGGAAGCCCGACGCCGAGGAACTCGAGATCGCTCTTCAGGTAGGCCTTCTCGGCCGGGGCTCGAGCGGGGTTGCGATGGCGGCGCAGCTCGAAATCGATCGCCGCGGCGATCGCCGCCGGCCGAGCCGGCTGCGCCTCAGTGGAGCTTGGGGAGGACCTGCTTCGCGAAGACGTCAATCCATTCGAGCTGGTTGCGGCCGACGTTGTGCAGGTAGACGCGATCGAAACCGAGATCGATGAACCTCTGGATCTCGCGACGGTGGGCGTCCGGATCGGCCGAGATCAGCATGCGACCCTCGAAGTCTTCGGGCCGCACGAGCTTGGCCATTTGCGCGAAGTCGTTCGGTGATCGAATGTCGGCCTTGGGGAATTTCATTCCGCCGTTCGGCCATTCGGTCATCGCGTTGCGCATCGCTTCCTCGTCCGTAGGAGCCCACGAGAGGTGGAGCTGGAGGATCCGTGGCATCGTCGATGGATCTTTCCCGGCCTCGCGGGCCCCCTTCTCGAAGCGCTCGAAGACGCCCTCGATCTTTTCTTCGGGCGCGCCCACGGTGATCAGGCCGTCGCAGAAACGTCCGGTCTTTTCCGCGGTCACCGGCCCGGCGGTGGCGATGTAAATGGGCGGAGGCTGCTCCGGCATGGTCCAGAGCCGCATCGTCTCCATCTTGTAGTACTCGCCGCGGTGCTTGACGTCCTTGCCAGTGAAGAGCTTGCGGATGATCTCAATCGATTCGAACATGCGGTTGATGCGCTCGGCGACCTCTGGCCAGTAGCCGGCGACGACGTGCTCGTTGAGCGCTTCGCCAGATCCGAGCCCCAGCCAGAAACGGCCCGGGTAGATGGCGGTCATCGTGGCCGCGGCTTGGGCGACGATGGCGGGATGCGAGCGAAACGAGGGACACGTGACCCCCGGACCGATGTCGCCACGCGTGTGCTCGGCGGCCGCTGCCATGAAGGACCACACAAAGGCGGCATTGCCCTGCTGCGGCGTCCACGGTTGGACGTGATCCGCCGCCATCACGCCCGAGAAGCCCGCGGTTTCCGCTTTCTCGCAGAAACTGATCAGCTCGCGCGGATGGAACTGCTCGAGCATGGCTGCGTAGCCGATCTGCGCCATGCGCTAATTCTCCGCCTTAACGGTTGAAGCTAGTCCGATCGGACATCGCCGAGCCGCGCGGCCGGGCGAAGGAGGCGAGCACCGCGCCGGCCGCCGCGACGACCAGCGCCAAAATGAAGTGCTTGAGCCGGAAATGCTGTCCCGGCAGGATCGTGCTCTCGGTCGCGGTCCGCACGATGAGGTAGAAGAGCGCTACGAGGAGGCCGGCAAAGAAGAGCACCAGGCCCGCGAAAAAGGCAAGCGGATTGTTTTGCAGCGCATTATCTTGCATGCGTCCTCCTGAAGGTCAGCGGCTAAGCAGGATCAGGGAAACGATCCCGAACGCCGCGCAATAGTAGGCAAATGGATCAAGCCGTCCCACCCGAAAGTATCGCATGAGGTAGGCGACGCTCAGGAAGGCCGCCACGCCGGCCACCACGCCGCCAACCAGGTAGACCGCGAGATGGGGCAAGGCGACCGGGGTGAAGAGGTCCGGGATTTTGAGAACGCCGGCGCCAAGGATGATGGGCGTCGCGAGTAGGAATGCGAAGCGCGCGGCGGCCTCGTGCGTGAGGTTCGCCAGCAGGCCGGCCACCATCGTGCTCCCGGAGCGGGAAATGCCCGGCAGCAGCGCAAGCACCTGCGCCGAACCGATGCCAACCGCGGTTCGCACCGGGAGGGCATCGAGCTTCGTCCGCCCGTCGTCGAACGCGACAGCGCGGCGGCGAACACGCTCCCCCACGAACATGATGACGCCGTTCGCGATCAGAAAAGCGGCCGCCGCGCGGGGGTTGGCAAATAAGCTCTGTACCTGTTTCTGGAGCAGGACGCCCACGAGCCCGGCGGGGATGGTTCCCGCGATCAGCCGCCAGCCGAGGCGTTCGTCTGCCGTCCCGTGCATCCGGCCATCGACCACGCTGCGGAATACCGCCCGGACGATGGCGAGCCAGTCCCGCCAGAAATAGATCGCCAGGGCGATCGCGGTTCCGACGTGGAGCAGCACCACGAAGGCGAGGAAGGTCGGATCAGCCTGGTTGATATTCCAGCCCAGCAGCTTGGGCAGGATGACGGTATGTCCGAGGCTGCTTACCGGGAAGAGCTCGGTGACGCCTTGAAGCAAGGCCAATACAAGCGCCTGGAAGAGTGACATCGTTTTCTATGATGCTTGAATGAGTGCGAGACCCGTCGCCGTCCTGGCGGGCGGCGTCGGGGCAGCGCGATTCCTTCGGGGGCTGGTGCGGGTGGTACCGCCGGAGGAGATCACCGTCATCGGGAACACCGGCGACGACATGTGGTGGCACGGCCTCTATATCGCCCCGGACCTTGATACCGTCACCTACTGGCTGGCCGGTATGGCCGACGAGTCGCGTGGTTGGGGTATCCAGGGCGACACGTTCACCGCCCAGGCGGCCCTCGCCCGGCTCACCGACCGTTCCTGGTTCCAGCTGGGTGATCGTGACCTGGCGACCCACCTCTATCGGACGGGACGGCTGGCCGCCGGCGTGCCACTTCATCGCATCACAGCGGAGCTCGCGGAGCGGCTGGGCGTTCGAAGCCGGATCCTTCCCATGAGCGATACGCGGGTCGAGACGCGGCTGCGGACCGATGCCGGCGATCTGCATTTCCAGGAGTACTTCGTGCGCGAGCGCTGGCGGCCGGCGGTCCGCGAGATTTACTGGACCGGGCTCGATGAGGCCTGTCCGGCGCCGGGGGTTGTCGACGCGATCGAGGCGGCCCGACTGGTGCTGATCGCGCCGAGCAATCCGAGCATCAGCATCGAACCGATTCTGCGCGTGCCCGGCATGCGCGAGCTGGTGCGCGCCGCCCGTGGCAAAACGGTTGCCGTCTCGCCGATCATCGGCGGCCGCGCGGTCAAGGGACCGACTGTTGAGCTGATGCGGGCGGAGGGCCTACGGCCGGACGCACTCGGCGTAGCGGAGCGATATCAGGAGCTCGCCGCAGGCTTCGTCCTCGACACCGCGGATGCCGCGCTGGCCCCGCCGATCGCGGCCCTCGGCTACCGGATCGCGGTGCGCGAGACGATGCTCGATGACCTCGATTCGGCTCGCGAGGTCGCCGCTACGGCGGTCGACCTGCTGCGGCAACCGGCGGCCGCGTGACGCTCGCCATCGTCGTCCCGGTCAAGTCGCCGCGCCGGGCCAAGCATCGGCTCGAGCCGGTTCTGAGCGAACCCGAGCGCGAACAGCTGGCCGTCGTGATGGCCCGCGAGGTCTTTGCGGCGGTGTCGACGCTCACCACCTATGGGCGGTTCGTGATTTCCGACGATCCGGACATCCTCGAAGAAGGTCGCCGTTTCGGTCTCGAGCCGCTGCTCGACCGGGTCGGCCAGGGTCAGAGTGCGGCGGTGCGACTGGGGTTCGCGGCGGCCTGGGAGCGAGGCTTCACGGCCGCGCTCACGATCCCGGGTGACGTCCCCGCGGTGACGCCGCACGAGCTGTCCGACCTCTGCAGCTACCGGCCGGAAATCGAGGTGTTGCTCGCACCGGATCGCGAGCGCCTCGGCACCAATGGCCTGCGGCTGGTACCGCCCCACGCGATCACGCTGCGCTTCGGCGAGGACAGCTTCAGCCTGCACCAGGCCGAGGCGCGGCGTGCCAACCGCAGTTTCGAGGTGAGGGACGTGGAAGGTCTCCGATACGACCTCGACCGGCCCGACGACGTCGTCGCCTTCATGCAGCTGGCTCGCGACACGGCGACGCGGCGCCTGCTGCAGGAGCTCGGCGTCGCGGATCGGGCCCTCGCGAGCATGCCGCCGCACGCTTGAGTGCGATCTCGATTTATCCCGTAGCCGGCCTCCCCGAGATCGTCAAGGGCGCGCCGCTGCCTGACCTGATCACCGACGCCCTCACGGCGCTTCGCCTGTCGCTCGAGGCGGGCGATGTCGTCGTCATCACCCAGAAGGTGGTCTCGAAAGCTGAAGGCCGGGTGGTGTCGCTCGACCGCGTGCATCCTTCCGCACGGGCAACCCAGATCGGCCAGCGGATCGGCTTCGACCCGCGGCACGTAGAGGTGATAATTTCTGAGTCGGTGCGGGTCGTGCGCGAGGCGCCGCGCGTCCTGATCACGGAAACGCGGCAAGGCTTCATCTGTGCCAATAGCGGTGTCGATCGATCGAATACCGGGGGCAAGGAGATGGTCGTATTGCTTCCCGAGCATCCCGATGAGTCGGCGAGCCGGCTCCGGGCGAGGTTCGAGGTGTTGTCGGGGGTGCCGGTCGGCGTCGTGATTTCCGACAGCTTCGGCCGCCCGTGGCGGGAAGGGCAGGTCAACGTCGCCATTGGTGCGGCCGGCGTGGTCGCAATGCGCGACTACCGTGGCCGCCATGACGCGGACGGCTATGAACTGCAGGGCACCGAGCTGGCGGTCGTCGATGAGCTCGCTTCCGCGGCGGAGCTGGTGATGGGCAAGCTGGAGCGGGTCCCGGTCGCCCTGATCCGTGGTACATCCCTAGCCGGCGACGGTAATGTGCGGACCCTGCTGCGGGATCCGGCGACCGACCTGTTTCGATGAAGATCGGATTGGTCGCCGACACGCAGGGGAGCTTCGACGTGGAGGCACTGCTGGCCCACGTGGCGAAGGAATTCGCGGGCGTCGATGAGATCTGGCACGCGGGAGACTGGGGCAGCGCCGATGTCCTGGATGGGCTGCGCCGGCTGGGGCGGCTGGTCGTCGTCAACGGCAACGCGCCCAGTGACCCCCGCTATCCCACGACGATCGAGGGGACCATCGGGCGCTGGCGGGTCGGGATGGTCCACAACCTCGACAAGCAACGGGCGCGTTGGACGGCCGGGTTCGATGTCGTGATCCATGGCCACACGCATCGGTTCCGCGATGAGGTGATCGGGCGAACCCGCTTCATCAACCCGGGGACGGCGACGCGTCCGCAGTTCGGCGGCACCGAGCGGACCATCGCCCGGCTGGCGTTCGAAGGCGAGCTAAGGGTTGAGAAGGTGTTGGTTCCGAAGTTCCCCAAACGAGCGGCCGTATCATGACGCCATGAAGGTCCGCGTCGTGCTCTTCGCCAAGCCTCGCGAACTGGTCGGCCAGCCCAATATCGATCTCGCACTGCCGGCCGGTGCGACTGCCGCCGATGCCTGGAGCCAGCTCAGCACGGAATATGATTTGGGCCCGCTCCCGCGCTCGTTCCGGTGTGCGGTGAACTCGGAGTACGCGGGCTGGGATGACCCGCTGAAAGAGGGTGACGAGCTGGCCGTGATCCCCCCGGTGAGCGGAGGCGCGATCGGTGAGCGGCGAGGTGTGGTGGCGTTGCGCGAGGAGCCACTCGACCCCATGGCGATTGCTGATGGCATCCGAAGCGACGCGGACGGGGCGCTGGTGCTCTTCCAGGGGATCGTCCGCGAGCATTCGCGCGGCAAACAGGTGCGAGCCCTGGTCTACGAGGCCTACGGTTCGATGGCGCAGAAGCAGATGGAGGAGCTTGCGGAGGAGGCCCGTCGCCGGTGGCCGATCGCCGACCTCGCCATCGTGCAT
>VBFR01000277.1 GCA_005889345.1 Chloroflexota bacterium | reverse complement strand
CCTTCGCTCAACGATCCGGAGAGGCCGAATGGGGAACCGATGGCGTAGACGCTGTCACCGACTTTGACGCTTGCGGAGGCGCCAAGCGTGAGCGGATGGAGCTTCGACGCCGTGACCGATACCCGGATGACCGCCAGGTCAGCGCTGGTGTTCGAGCCAACCACCGTTCCTGTCGCCGTCGTTCCATCGCTGAAGGCGACCTCGATGCTCTGCGCGCCCGCGATCACATGCGCATTCGTCAGGATGTCGCCCTTGGTATCCACCACGATGCCGGAGCCGATGGCCTGTCCCCTGCTGACATTGACGGTGATCATCACGACACCAGGCGAGTCCTGCTGGTAGATGGCGACCGCGGTGGCCGATGCGGTCGAGGTCGTCGACGTCTGTGTCGTTGGCAGCGCGGTGCCCGCCGACGCGGTTACCGTACCGTGATCGATCAAGGCCGCCGCGATTGCGCCGGATCCGGCGCCACTGGCGACGGTCAGCGCGGCCACGGCGGCCAGCAAGCCACGCCGAAACCGTTTTGGTGGCGGCGACGCAGGGGGTGCCGCAGGCGCCTCCGGCTTTGGCGTGTCGTCGAAGTATTGATAAGCGACCATTTGACGTTCACCTCTGATGGTTGATTGATGTGCACCCATCGTCGGCCTGTCCACCTTGCGATTCCGTGACGACATGCGTCATCGTTTCGAAAGGTCGTCGCGCCGAAGATGGTGCACATGCGATCCGTAGTTGCGACGAGACGACAATTTCTAGTCGCTGGTGGAGTGGCCCTCGCCGGCGCGGCAGTCAGTCGCAGCATTGGCGCCGAAATCATCAAGGACGTCAGCGCGGGCTTCCGCTCGTCTCCATCCACGGGCGGACAGGGTGGGACCTCGACCGCATCCAGCGCCACCGCGACGCCAACCGCGACAGCGACTCCAACCGCGACACCGACACCGACGCCTGCGCCGACACCCGCTACCGTCACCATTCCGGTGCCGGTCATCCAGCAGAGCATGGTGCTCGACTGCGAGACCGCCGCGCTCCAGCAGGGCCTTGCCTATTACGGGATCAACGTCAGCCAATCAGAGCTGTTCGCCGAGGAGTCTGCCGACGTGCGCCTACCGGTGATGGGCGCAAACCACACGGTGCTGCGCTGGGGCAACCCCTATACGAATTTCGTCGGCTACGTCAACGGCAGCGACTGGACGCCGACCGGCTTCGGCGTCTACTGGCCGGTCATCCTGCGGCTCGCGCGGACACACGGCCTGCCCAACGCGGTTGGTGGCGAAGGCTTTGATCCGAGCCGGATTTACAGCGAGCTGGCGGCGGGTCACCCCGTGCAGGTCTGGATTCAAACGCGATTCGCGCGGGTTCAACTCGGAACCTGGACCGCCTGGGATGGCACGCAAGTCCGCTACTCATTCGCCGAGCATTCGGTGACCCTCAGCGGGGTCTCCCCCACCGAGGTGCGAGTCAACGACGTCCTGAACGCGAGTCAGTACTGGGTCAGCAAGGCGCTCTTCGAGGCAAACTTCGCCGACTTCAACAACATGGCGGTGATCTTCCAGTAACGTACTAGCGGTATGCCGGACGTGCAGATCGAGGCATCCGTTCTGTTCGCTATCGGCTGGGGGTCGTTGGCCCTCTTCATCATCGGCGCTGTGGTGGGCACCCGTCTCCTCGAGCGCACATATCGTCTCGCTTTGGCCGTCTTCGCCATCGCGACGGTCAGCGGCTTCTTCTTTTCCTTTCTCGCGGGCTTCTCGATCGGCCGGTTTACGGCCATCTTGCCACTTGTCGTTACGGCCTTCGCGGTGACGCAGTATCGCGGTCCGCGTCTTCAACTGCCCACGCTGACCGCCGCGATTGGAATCTATGTGCTGCTTGCCTGGATCTTCGCCGAACAGGTTCACTTCTGGGGAATCCAGCTCGAGCTTCCGTTGTGCCTGGTTGCGTATGCGGCCGCGCTGATTTTTCCGCCCGCCCGGAACCCTGCCCGAGCCTAGATCCCAGGTATCCTTCGGTCAATGGCCGAGACGACGGCGGCGATGGTCGTGCCCACGTTCAATGACGTGCTCGCCGCGCGCGAGCGCATCAGCCACTACCTGCAGCCCACAGCGCTGAACCGCTATCCGGGGCTCGATGCGCTGGTCGGAACCGAAACCTGGGTCAAGCACGAGAACCACCAGCCGATCTGCGCGTTCAAGGTCCGCGGCGGAATCAACCTGGTGTCGCAGCTGTCCGATGACGAGCGACGCCGCGGGGTCGTCACCGCGTCCACCGGCAACCATGGGCAGTCGATCGCCTACGCAGCGCGGCTCTTCGGCGTTCGCGCGATCGTCTGCGTGCCCGAAGGCGCCAACCCGGTGAAGGTGAGCTCGATTCGCGGCCTCGGCGCCGAGATCGTTACGCATGGCGTCGATTTCGACGAGGCTCGGGTGCACGCCGAGCGGCTGGCTGAGGAACACGGTTATCGCTACATCCATTCGGGAAACGAGCCGCACTTGATCGCCGGCGTGGGGACGCAGGCACTCGAGATGCTCGAGCGGCAACCCGACCTCGAGGTGATCATCGTGCCGATCGGCGGCGGGAGTGGGGCCGCCGGCACGTGCATCGTGGCCAAGAGCATCAATCCGAAAATTGAGGTGATCGGCGTGCAGTCCGCCGAAGCGCCGGCCGCCTACAAGTCGTGGAAGGAGCGGCGCTTGGTGGAAGACCGCATGGGCACGATCGCGGAAGGGCTCGCGACGCGCACGGCCTTCGAGCTGCCGCAGCGGATCCTCTGGGAGATGCTCGACGACTTCGTCGTGGTGCCGGACGCGGAGATCCGCACGGCGGTTCGGCTGATGATCGAGACGACCCGCAACCTGACCGAGCCCGCCGGCGCGGCGCCACTCGCGGCCGCCCTT
>VBFR01000063.1 GCA_005889345.1 Chloroflexota bacterium | reverse complement strand
ATGTCTGGCCCTGGCGCCGACGGCAGGGTCGGGCGCCCCGGAGAGCGGGGAGTTCGAAGTCAACGCGATGTATGTGACCGGAAAGGTCACCTCGGTGCAGGTGTCACACGGTACTGCCGTGTTGAAGGGCACGGCGGTCGTGACCGGACTCGGAGCCGGACCCAGCCAGCCCTTCACATTCACGGTGACGGCCGGCGGCCCCGGCACCACGGCCACGCTGGTCATCTCGGGGAGGACCTTCCATGAGATTCTGCTAGAAGGTCGGGTCACGATCCATTAGGTAATGAGCGAGCGAGAACCGCTTCGCATTACTCGCCGAACCGCGCTCAAGTGGGGAGCCCTGGCGGCGGCTACCCCAGCATTGAGTGGTCTTCCACTGAACGTGTTTGCCTCCGGCGACAGCGTCGTCCTGCTGTGGAACGAGGCCGCGTTGCGGGGCGTTCGGAATTCGAAGCTCGGTCCTCCTATGGTCGCGCGCGCCCTCGCCATCGTCCACACCTGCATCTTTGACGCCTGGGCCGCCTACGACCATCAGGCTGTCGGGACCCGACTCGGCGGCGCGCTGCGCCGGCCACGCCGGGAGCGGACTCTGGCCAACATGAACACGGCGATCAGCTTCGCCGCGTATCGAGCGGCGGTCGATCTGTTCCCAGGCGACCGGCTCAGCGTTTTCGATCCCCTGATGCGCCGGCTCGCTTACGAGCCCGCGAACACGACGGATGACGATACCACGCCCGCGGGAGTCGGGAATGTGGCCGCACGAGCGGTCCTCGATTTCCGGCACCGGGACGGTGCGAACCAGCTCGGCGACGAGCCGGGCGGGAAGCCTGGCGTTGCCTACGCGGACTACACCGGCTACACGTCGGCGAACGATCCAATGGATCTGCGACCTGGCGCGAAATTCGATCCCGCAACAGTCCGCGACCCGAATCGGTGGCAGCCGCTGCGCTACGTCGACGCGACCGGAGCCGTCGTGACCCAACCATTCGTCGGCGCCCAATGGCAGCACGTCACGCCCTTCGCGCTCACGAACGCCGCCCAGTTACGATCGCCGACCGGTCCGGCCAGGTATGACTCGCCCGCTTACGAGTCGCAGGCTCGCGCCCTGCTCGCCATCAGCGCCGGTCTCACCGATGAGCAGAAGATGATCGCCGAGTACTGGGCTGATGGACCGCACTCCGAGCTGCCGCCGGGGCACTGGGACCTGTTCGCCCAGTATGTCTCCCGCCGTGACCATCACGGTGCGAACAAGACCGGGGTGGAGGCCGACGTCAAACTCTTTTTTGCCCTCACGAACGCGGTCTTTGACGCCAGCATTTGCTGCTGGGACAACAAGCGATTCTTCGACTCGGTCCGGCCGATTACCGCGATCCGCTACCTCTTCCGAGGGCAACGGGTCCACGCCTGGGGTGGCCCTTATCAGGGCAACCGACTGATGGACGGCGCGGACTGGTTTCCCTATCAGGCCTCAACGTTCCCGACGCCGCCCTTCCCGGAGTACAGCTCAGGTCACAGCACTTTCAGCGCGGCCGGGGCCGAGATCCTGAGACTCTTCACCGAAAGCGATGGCTTCCGGGCCTCGGTCACGTTTCCAGCCGGGAGCTCCAAGTTCGAACCTGGATTCGTGCCTGCCCGCGATGTCACGCTTCGCTGGGAAACCTTCAGTGAGGCCGCCAACCAGGCTGGTTTCTCCAGGCGCTATGGTGGGATCCACTTCGCGCAAGCTGACGTGGAGGGGAGGGCCGCAGGCCGGCTTGTCGCAAAACAGGCATGGGCCAGGGCGCAACGCTACATCAGCGGGGCTGAAGACGACTCGCGCGCGCCTGCGGCTTGAGCGTTGCCTCGAGCTGGGCGCCCAGCGACAGGATGCTGTACTCGTCGCGCGGGCGGCCGACGAGCTGAACCCCAATCGGGAGTCCAGCGTTCGAGGTGGCGAGCGGAAGACTGATCGCCGGCTGCCCGGTGCAGTTGAACGGATGGGTAAAGCTCAGCCAGTCGAGAAACTCGTCGGATGCGGTGTTGACGTCCTGCCCGATCGCACCGATCCTGGGCGCTGGATAGGTCAGGGTGGGAGTCAGCAGCACGTCGATCTCGTCCCAGGTCGCGATCAGCTGTCGCGCTTGCTGGTGCAGCTCGATCAGCGCTTTGAGGTAATCGACGGCCGTCGACCTCGGCGCGACCTCAAGCATGCGCCGATTGAGTGGGTCGAGCAGCTCCGGGTTGGTGATCGGTAAGGCGCCCACCGCAGTCACCGCGAGGATCTGGATGAGCGGACGAAACCCCCCAAGGTCCGGTGTGACCCGCTTGACGCGGTGCCCGAGTCGGGCCAACTCCGCTGCCACCGACTCGACGCTGGCCGCAACTTCGGGCTCAACCGGAGTCGGCGCATCGATCGTCCATCCGATACGGAGCGTCGCGGGTTTGCGTTCCGCCGCACGCAGGAACGGCTCCGGTATTTCCGCCCAATAAGGGTCGCCCGGCAGGTGCCCGCTCATCGCGTCCAGGCCGAGGGCGACGTCCGCGACGGTGCGGGCGATGACGCCACTCGTGGCCAGTCCCGCCCAGTCTTCGCCAAGCAGCGGCCCACTCGAGATGCGCCCGCGCGATGGCTTCAATCCGACCACCCCGCAACACGATGCGGGGATCCGGATGGAACCGCCGCCGTCACCGCCGTGGCTCAGGGCACACAGGCCCGCCGCTACGGCTGCCGCCGCGCCGCCACTCGAGCCGCCGGCGGTCCGGCTCACATCGACCGGGTTGCGGGCTGGCGGGAACATCGGCCCTTCAGTGATGGGGCGTGTCCCGAACTCCGGCGCGTTCGTCTTACCGAGGATGACCGCCCCCTCGTCTTTTAAGCGGCCGATCGCGAAGCTGTCGACCTGGGCGATCGATTTCTCGAACACTCGGGAGCCAAGGCTGTTGCGATATCCGGCGAGCGCTGCCGTCTCTTTGATCGAGACCGGCACGCCGTCGAGGAGGCCGAGCTGTTCGCCGCGCGTGACCCGCTTCTCCGACGCCGCGGCCTGGCTTTCCGCCAGCTCGCGGGTCAGCAGGACGTAGGCGTTGAGTTCGGGATCGATCCGCCCGATGCGCTCGTAGTAGAGCGCGACCAGCTCGCTGGGCTTGACCTGCCTGGCAGCAATGGCGCGTGCTTGTTCGAGGGCGCTCTTGAATGCCCAGGCATCATCGATCACCCGCTAACTGTATCGACACGCGGGAACCTAGCGAGCTGCTAGTGCCACTCCCAGGATGACAGGATCGCCGCGAAATCAGCTCTCCCGCCACTGTCGACCCTTGGAAATCGGCGCTCAGCGCCAACGTCCCAGCCAGTGTCGTCCGCTTAATCGAACCAAGGGTGCCGGCGATAGGGAACTGGCCACTCTCGGCATAGGTCTGCCACGATCCCTCGAGCTCCGCCAAGGGGACGAACGGACCGGGGTTCCGCACGACGCAGAGCTGGTTGACGCCGGGTGGCGGCGGCGGCTCCGCCCCGCGGACGCAACGCCCCGGCAACTGGAAAGATTGCAAGAAAAAGCCCGCCAGAAACCTGGCGGGCTGTATATGAAGGGGTCGGTTTAGCGGGACTCGAGCGCGACTTCGGCCTCGATCTCTTTCTGGGCCTCGGCCGGGGTCGGCGCCGGTACGGCCTCCACACCCATCTCGAGCTTGACCTCGTCCCCCAGGATGAAGCCGCCGGCTTCCAGCGCCTGGTTCCAGGTCAGGTCGTAGTCCTTGCGGTTCAGCTTGGTCTGCGCGTCGAAGCTCACCCGGCGGTTGCCCCATGGGTCCTTGCCCTCGCCGTTGAAGCTGGCCTCGAGCACCACTTCCTTCGTGATGCCGTGGATCGTCACGTCACCGATCACCTTGAAGTTCGAAGGGTCCTTGCCCTCGATCCGCTTGCTGGTAAAGGTGATGGTTGGATAATTCGCGACGTCAAAATGCCCGTCGGCGCTGCGAAGGTGGTTGTCGCGCATTTCCACCCCGGTATCAATACTCGCCGCATCCAGGACGACGCTGACCTTCGCTGTGTTCAGGGTATCGTTGTCAACCTCGATCCAGCCTTCCTTGATCTTCATCTGACCTCGCACCTTCGACATCATGTGCCGGATCGTGAACGTAACGCTGCTGTGGTAGACGTCAAATGCCCACTTCATATCGCCAATCCTCCCGGATCTAGAATTTGTTGCATAAGCAACCTTCGCTAAAGCAAACAATTTGATGCGACAATCTATTCCGCATGGCCACCGATCCACAATCCGCCGAACTACGGGCCTGGACCGCCTTCCTCAATGCCCAGGCATCACTCCTACGCCGTCTCGAGGCGGAGCTGATCGAAAGTGAGGACATGACTCTTGCCGAATTCGACGTCCTCATCCAGCTCGCGATGGCCCCCGACCGGCGCCTGCGGATGACAGAGCTGTCCGACCGGGTGCGCCTCAGCCACAGCGGTGTGACGCGCCTGGTGGACCGTATGACGCAGGCCGGCCTCGTGGAGCGGACCCGCTGCGACTCCGACCGGCGAGGCACTTTCGCGACCCTGACGGCGGACGGCAAGGCGCGGCTCCGACGTGCCCGACCGGTCCACCTCCGCGGAATCCGCGAGCATTTTGGCAAGCGCCTTTCCGCGGCCCAGCTTTCCGCCGTAGCCGACGCCCTCGAGCCGCTGGCGCGCGACGCGCGCTCCGCGTCGCCGACCGCCCGCTAACGCATGTCGCAAAAGTGGCGCACGATGCTGGGCGTCTCATTGGGTGCGCTGTGCCCGCCGATCGGCGTCAGCACGATTTCCATTGGACTGCCGGTGATGGCTGCGGCGCTCCACCAGCCTGTCACCTCGGCCGAATGGGTGATCGTCGTCTATACGCTGGTGATCACGTCGCTGCTGATGACGTTCGGCCGATTGGGCGACCTGATCTCGACGAAGCTTCTCTACGTCGTGGGCTTCATCGTCTTCACGCTGGGCGCCCTCGCCAGTGGTCTCAGCCCCAGCTTTGGTTGGCTGCTCGCCAGCCGAGCGGTGCAAGGCCTGGGCGGCGCGATGATGTTCTCGGTAGCGGCGGCCATCGTCACGCGGGCCTTTCCTCCGTCCGAACGCGGCCTTGCGCTCGGCATCAACGCCGTCTTCATCTATGCCGGGCTGACCGTCGGCCCGCTGCTGGGGGCCTTCGTGCTCGTGACCTGGTCCTGGCGAGGCCTCTTCCTCATCAATGTGCCGCTGGGGATCGCGGGTATCGCGCTGGCACTGTTTTTCCTCCGCGACGAGGCGGACCGGACGCGGCGACAGCCGGCTCGGTTCGATATCCCCGGTGCTCTCATCGGTTCACTCGCCCTGTTTTGCCTGCTGCTCGTTTTGAGCCAGGGCCCAACCTGGGGATTCTCCTCGCCCCCAACGATTGGACTGCTGCTCGCAAGCGTCGGACTCGTCATCGGCTTCGTCCGATGGGAGCAGCGCGCCGCGGCGCCGATGGTCGACCTCTCGATGTTCAATGACCGGCTGTTCTCGGCGTCGCTCGCCAGCAGTGTGCTGGCCTACCTCGCCATCTTCATGCTCAACCTGCTTGTCCCCTTCTACCTGATCCATGGCCTTGGCTTCGACTACTTCCACGCCGGGATCCTTCTGACGCCGGTGCCGGTGGCGATGGTCGTGTTCGCTCCGATCAGTGGCTGGTTTTCTGACAAGGTGGGTTCGCGCGCGCTGACGTCGGGCGGAATGCTCCTGATGGCCGCAAGCTTCTACTGGCTGAGCCGGCTTGGACTCCATCCCGACTACGCGCAACTCGTGCCACCGTTACTCCTCAATGGGATCGGCACCGGTCTCTTCACCTCGCCGAACAACAGTGCCGTCATGGGCGCCGCGTCGCGGCCGCGCATAGGGACGGCGGCGGGGCTGCTGGCCACCAGCCGCAGCCTCGGTATGGCTCTTGGCACCGCAACCGCCGCGGCCGTCATCGCCCTGCGGATGCCGGCTCACCTCGCCGACCACGTCGGAGCAACGGTGGCGACGCTCGCGTCGTACCAGGACGGTTTCCTGGTGGCCAGCGCCGTTGCGCTCCTCGCCGCCGTGACCTCCATGGTGCGGGGCTCCGCGACCTCGGCCGATCGGACAGCTCGACCTGTCGAACCGCAGACGATCGGGTAAGCTCGAAACGCCGTGCTGCGCCAAGTCGCCCAGCGCGAAGCGATCCAGTACGTCATCGATCACTCTGATTAGTTCCCCCGCCGTTCAGCGCACGACGGTCGCGAGCAGCTGGTCGTGGATGCGGCTCGACCTGCTGCTTCGACTGGGCCCGCTCACGCTGGTTCCATTCGTCTTCAGCTGGCTGTCGGGGACGTCGCTGCGCAGCCTCGGGCTGGTGCTCACGCACCCTCTTCGCGACCTTCTCGTGGCGATCCCTGCCGGCGTAGCCGGCTTTGCGATCGCCGCGGCGTTCAACGTCTACCTCTCGCGCCGCAGCGGCCGCTGGTTTGTCCCGACGACTCCCGATCTGCTCATCCAGAGCGGCTATTACCTGGTGCTCAACGCCCCCATCGAAGAATGGTTCTTCCGGGGATTCCTGCAGGGCAGCCTGGCTCGCTGGTGGAATGCGCCGCTCCTCGCGCTGCTCGTGGCCACCGCTACCTTCGGCGCCTACCACTTCCTCGACCGCTGGGGTTGGCGGCCCGTCGCCGGAGCCAGCGCGGCTGGGCTGGGGCTGGGGCTGATCTATCTCTGGCAGCCGTCGCCGGCTTCGTTACTCGCTCCGGTCCTCGTCCACGCCGCGATCACCTGCGGATTTCTGAGCCTCGGCCCGTACGTCGTCTGGAGGTTGAGAGCCTCGGGCTAGCCTTCTTCGGGCTGGCCCAACCACTCCCGCTGCTTGTAGCCCCAATGGTGGCGGGCATAGATGCGGCGCAGCGTGCCGGAGCGGCTGCGCGTGACCAGCGATTCCGTCTCGGCCCAGTTCATGTGGTACTTGACCCCCTGGAGCACCTCGCCATCGGTCACTCCGGTCGCGGCGAAGAAGACGTCGTCGCTTCGCACGAGGTCGTCGATGCCGAGCACGCGGTCGAAAGTGGCACCGGCCGCTTCCGCTTTCTCTTGTTCTTCGGGATTGCGCGCGTAGAGCTTGCACTGGATCTCCCCGCCCAGGCATTTCAGCGCGGCGGCGGCCAGGACCGCTTCCGGCGATCCGCCGATCCCCATGAGAAGATCGAGGCCGGTGCCATCGATCGCGGTCATGACGGCGCCCGCCACGTCGCCGTCGCTGATCAGCTTGATGCGGGCGCCGGTGTCGCGGACTTCCTTGATGAGCGCCTCGTGACGCGGTCGGTCGAGAATCACGACCGTGAGATTGCTGACGCGCATGCGCTTCGCGCGGGCGACGCGCTGCAGATTGACGGCGACGGGATCATCGATGTTCAACGAGCCGGCGGCATCGGCGCCGGTAGCGATCTTGTGCATGTAGTGAACGTGCTTCGCGTCGTAGAGGGATCCGCGCCCGGCGGCCATCGCCACCACGGAGATCGCGTTCGGCAGTCCCTTCGAGAGCAGCGTGGTGCCGTCAATGGGGTCCACCGCCACATCGACCTGGGGCGGGTCACCGGTGCCGATCTGCTCGCCGATGTAGAGCATGGGCGCTTCGTCCTTCTCGCCCTCGCCGATAACGACCACGCCGTCCATCGGGATCATGCCGAGCGCTCGTCGCATGGCATCCACCGCGGCGCCGTCGGCCGTGTTCTTGTCCCCCCGGCCCATCCAGCGCGCGCTGGCCAGGGCCCCGGCCTCGGTGACCCGGACCAGCTCGAGGGCCAGGTTTCGGCTGATCTCGGCGGACACGCTTTCAGTCGCCCGCAGCGGCCGAGCCATCAGCCCGTCGCCAGGGTCCTCAATGGACCTTCCCCAACCGACCTGTGGTTGCTACGCTTGCGATGTTCCGGCATGGCGCCCGCGCACCTACTTTAGCTGGGCGGCCCGCCGGAGGGGGAGAATTTGGGAGCCACAAGCCCGCCGCCAGTGACGGTTCCCGCCTGGACCCAGCGTGGATCGATCCGCGGCGCCCGCGCCGTGCTCCAAACCTTCTTGATCTTTCCGCTGATGGGCGCCTTCTCACCGCTCACCGTCATCGACCGGTATCGAGTCAAGTCGCTGAAAGGCGGCGCTGTCTTCGTGTCCAACCACAGCAGCGCGCTCGATGCCGTCGTCATGCTGCAGGCGCTCCCCAACCGCTTCCGTTTCCGAGCGTTCGTCGTGGCCGCGGCGGACTCGATCTTCAAGCGCAAATGGGAGGCGGTCCTGACGCAACTGCTGATCAACACCTTTCCGATTCCGCGCTCCGGGGGCGCCCGGCCGGCATTGGATCGATTGAAAGCCCATCTCGCCCATCGCTGGTCGGTGATCATCTTCCCCGAGGGAACGCTTTCCCGAACCGGTAACATCGGGACCTTCAAGAAAGGCGCCGCCATCCTGGCGATCGACGCCGGAGTGCCGATCGTGCCTGCCTACATCGACGGCCTTTACGAGGTCTTCCCCCGATTCCGCCGCATCCCACGGCGGCACCCGGCCAGCATCACATTCGGCGATCCGCTCTACCCGCAACCCGGCGAGGACTACGACGGCTTCATCGCCCGCGTGGAGCAGGCGGTCCGCACGCTGGCCGGACCCAAGGGACTGCTGCGGGACGAGCCGGCGCCAACCGGCTCAGGCTCAGCCGAAGGCTCGAACTACTGGTACTGAGCCCCGCCAAATTTGGCGCGGCCAATCTCATTGACATTCTTCACAGGCAGTGGTAAGACGGGCGCGTACTCGTTTAAGCGCGGTCTAAGAGGAGGGAACGACGCCGATGCTGCCATTCATCGCGCGCGCTCGCACGCTCGGATTGTCGATGGCGCTGGCAACAGCGGGACTAGGGGTTGTCGCCACCGTCCCGGCATCCGCCGTGGCCGGCCCCACTAAGTGGGACATCCAGGTCGGGGCCGGCAACGAAGTCGACACCGGGTTGAATCGGTTCTATCCATCAGACATCACGATCCATCGAGGGGACACCGTGTCCTTTGGCTGGGGAGGATTCCACACAGTAACCTTCAACCCGCCGGCGACCAAGTCGATCCTCGACTATCTTGGACCGGGAGGTTTTTCACCGGGACCATTGGATTCGGCGGGCAAATTCGTGAGCGGGGTGCCCCTTGGCCCGCCAAGTGCCGAGCTACCACACTTCAATGTGTTGATCGACGTCCCCGCCGGCAAATATCACTTCCAGTGCATGCTCCATCAGTTCATGCACGGCTCGATCACGGTGAAGAGCGGCACGCTACCGCGGACCAACGATGAGAACATCACGCTCGCGAATGCACAGATCGCTGCGGACACGAAACGCGCGACGGCGCTCGATGCGCGACTGACGCGCCACGCATCCGCGACGGACGGTCAGGCTCTCGTTGGTGCGGGCGACAAGGTCGCTGAGTTCGTCAAGTTCTACCCGACGTCAATCACGGTTCGCGTGGGCGACGCGCTGACGTTTAAGGATGGCGATCTCCACGAGCCGCATACCGTCACCTTTGGTCCGGTGCCCGGCGACCCGCGGGACCCGGCTTTCGGAGTATTCCCGTCAGGCCCCGGCAATCCCAACGCGTACGACGGGACCTCGCCACTCAGTTCGGGATTCCTGTTCCACCAGAGCCAGTACAACTACTGGAATCTCAAGGTGTCAGCCGTCAGCGCGGCGGTGCCGAGAACAGAATTCTCGGTGACGTTTGCGAAGCCCACGATGCCCGGCAACGTGATCAACTTCTACTGCGCCCTCCATGGTGCCCTTCTCCCGAACGGCGACGTCGTGGGAATGAGCGGCCACATCACCGTTCTCCCAGCCTCGGACGACTGACGACGGCAGACTGGCGAAGGCCGGGTCCGCGCCCGGCCTTCGTCAAATTTGACGCCTCAGGTCTTAGCGAACTCACATGACGCGCTCATGAGGGCTTCAACTTCAGCGCGCACGATTGGACCTCATGGAAACGTCGGACGGCGAGAGCACCGCCCTTCCTGCCTTCGCGGCGGTGGGCATCCTGACCCTCTTCGTGCTGCTCTCGATTTCCGGTTACCTCATCCTGAGCGCGCGGTAGCCCCCACCCTGCCCTCCCCCGCAAGCGGGGGAGGGAAATGCCGAGCTCAGGCCGCCTTCCCCAGTAGCGCCAGCAAGCTCCGCTCTTCAGCCGATAGCTTGTACGGATCGGGGTCATCTCTCTCGCGGATGGGCTTGAGTCCGCCCGAGAGATAAGCGGCGATGACCGCGGGGTGGATATAGCCTTTCTTCGCGACCGCAGCCGTGTTGCCGAGCTCGTCGGCAACCCTGGCGATGGCATGGACCAGCTGCTTCTTGGCTGCACGCGAATTCGTCGCGCCGGCCGTCTCACGCAGAAATCGGGCGGCGAGAATGGTGCCGGCCCAGGTGCGGAAATCCTTGGCGGTGAAATCGTCGCCGGTGATTTGCCGCAGGTAGTCGTTGACGTCGGCCGAGTCGATGGCCTTCACCTCGCCCTTTTCGACGTACTTGAAGAGTTCCTGTCCAGGGATCTCAAGGAACCGCTTGATGACGCGCGCCATCCTGCGGTCATGGAGTTCGACGGTGTGCGACTTCCCACTCTTGCCTCGGAAGGTAAACCGCACCTCGGCGCCGATGACGTTGACGTGTCGGTTGCGCAGCGTTGTCAACCCATACGAGCCGTTCTCCTTTCGATACTCGTCGTTCCCGATGCGGATTCGGGTGTCTTCCAGCAGGCGAACGATGGTCGCCAGCACTTTCTCCCTTGGCAAATCGGGTCGCTCGAGGTCGCGGTCGGTCTGTTCGCGGATCTTCGGCAGCGACTCGGCGAAGGCGAGCATGCGGTCGTACTTGACCGCGTCACGGACCTCGCGCCAGCCGGGATGGTAGCGATATTGCTTTCGCCCGCGCGCGTCGCGCCCTGTCGACTGGAGATGGCCGCGCGGGTCGGGACAGATCCAGACGTCCGTCCAGGCGGGCGGGATCGCCAGACGCCTGATCCGGCGGATGGTCTCCGCGTCGCGGATCGTGCGGCCGTCGCTGGCCGTGTAGGTGAACCCCTTCCCCACCCGCTTCCGCCGTAGTCCAGGAGATTGGTCGGACACGTAACGCAGCCCTGCGGCCCGGGCCGACGCGACCGGGTCGACCAGCTCCGCCGCATCGGCCGACGGACTGCCGTGCCAGGCCTCAGTAACGGCGACCGCCATTCGACTCTTGACTCTTTGTCATGGCTGACCCATGATAGATGATATCGTTAATATCAAAT
>VBFR01000276.1 GCA_005889345.1 Chloroflexota bacterium | reverse complement strand
CTGCTCCAGCGACTCGCAGGCTGCCTCCAGGATGCGAACCACGCGCAGCCCCGACTCGCCATCCGAGATCGGCCGGCGGCCGGTTCGAATGCACTCGAGGAAGTCCTGGGCCTCCACGCGCAGGCCCTCCGTCAGGCTGAGCTTCGGTGCCCACATGTCGCCCGTCCGATAGCCGATGAGGGACTCGAGAACGCCCTCGGGTCGGCTGGTCAGGGTGATGCCCTTGTCATAAAGCTTGACCTTCTCGCTTGGCTCCAGGTCGTCGTAGACGATCATCTGGCGGTCGCCGCAGATCAGCGTGCGCCGCACCTTGACCGGGGCCAGCCAGTTGACATGGTGATGGGCCAGCAGGTCGTTCTCGAAAAAGCAGGTCAGGTAGGCCAAGTTGACCGGCTTGCCCTGGACGTGCGCCGCTCCGGTCGCCGCAACGGCGCAGGGTTGCGCGCCGAGGACGTAGCCCATGATCGAGAGGTCGTGCACGGCGAGGTCCCACAGGACGTTCACGTCTTTTTGAAACAGGCCCAGGTTGACGCGAACGGAGTCGTAGTAATAGAGGCGGCCCAGGCTGCCGCTATCGACCAGCTCCTTGATCCGCCGCACCGCCCCGGTGTAGATGAAGGTGTGGTCGACCATCAGCACCAGCCCGCGCGCCTGCGCTTCGTCGATCAGGCGGGTCGCCTGCTCCGAGCTGGTGGCGATCGGCTTGGCCACGAGCACGTGCTTCCCGGCCTGCAGCGCCTCGAGCGCGAGGTCGAAGTGCGTCGAGACGGGGGTCATGATGACCACGGCGTCGATGGCCGGGTCGGCGATCAGGGCATGGCTGTCGGTGGTGACACTGATGGCGGGATAGCGCGCGTGGGCCTGGGAGAGGAGCTCCGGCCGCGTATCGCTCACCGACCAGACCTGCGCGCCCGGAGTCTCGCCGAAGTTGCGCACGAGATTCGGGCCCCAGTACCCGTAGCCGATGACCCCCACGCGCACGGGCGGCGCCTCGGTTGGCGACCCCGTGCCGATCGGATCCGGCAGGTTGCGCACCGGGCTGACAGCCTGGGGGTCGTTGCTGGTGTCCACCGCCATGATTGCCTGCCCGTAGCCTAGATTTGCGTCCGGGATGGGTGAATAGGCGCGGCCACACTTGCGAGCTCGGCTGTAACGGCGGCAAAGGCCGGCTGTCCCGGCGGGTGGGTCAGCCGTCCCGGGTCAGCATCTGATCGATCAACGTCCTTGGGAGAAACGACTATTGACCGCAGGTCCGTCTCGCTGATACATAGGACATGTGCCACAAGCGGGCTCGGTCCACCCAAACGTGTCGACGCCATGGGCCCCGTCGAGCCCCGCGGTGACCGCCGGTTCAAGCCCGAGTCCGGAGCAGGCCGCCCCTCGACGGGTGGCGGAATCCACGGCTGAGCCGGCTGGTAGCAGACTCGGCGCCGCAACCAGGCCGCGGGTGGCCCGCGTCCTGATCGTCGACGATCAGACGTTGTTCCGGTCCGGACTGGCCAAGCTGCTGGCCGAGGACCCGCGGGTTGAGGTCGTCGGCCAGGGGGTCGATGGGCTGGACGCGCTCAAACAGGTCGCCGTCCTCAAGCCGGACGTCGTCATGATGGACATCAAGATGCCCAACCTGGACGGCATCGAGGCGACCCGACGGATCGTCGCCGAGTATCCCGGCGTCAGGATCCTGGTGCTCACCAGCTTTGACGCCGACAGCTTCGTCTTG
>VBFR01000062.1 GCA_005889345.1 Chloroflexota bacterium | reverse complement strand
AGAGGCCCGGGAAATCGAGGCCGGTTCGCTCATCCCACGCAAAGCGGACGTTGAGCGCCTGCACGGCTTGCCCGGCGGCGCCCTTCATGAGGTTGTCGAGTGCGCTCATCACGACCACGCGGCGGGAGTGCGGATCCCTCTCGAAGCCGACGTCGCAGTAATTCGTGCCGGAGAGGATCTTTGGGTTGGGGTAGCGGTGGATACCCTGCGACTCCTTGACAATGCGCATGAACGGCTCATCGGCGTAAGCCGCCCGATAGATCTTCCACAGATCCTTCTCCGGCAGGTCGTCCTTGAGAAAGACGTGGGCCGTGACGAGGATGCCGCGGACCGCCTCCACGGCGGTGGCGGAGAAGGCGATGTTGGGGCGGTGGCCATTGGGAGATATCAGGCCGAGTTCCTGGATGATCTCGGCCGTATGCCGGTGCGCCGTGGGGGCAAAGGATCGCATCTCGCCACTGCGGTGGGGATGGTGCGACGCCGGCCCTGATTCAGCGCCGCCGGCGGATGAGCCGGTCTTCCCCTCGATCACGATCGGCATCGAGCTGTCGACGACGCCGGCGCGGGTCAGTGGATAGAGGCCGAGGATGGCCGCGGTCGCGAGGCAACCGCCCGCTGCCAGGCGATCGGCGGTGCGGATCTGCTCGCGGTGGAGCTCGGGAAGCGCGTAGACGAAATCGTTGAGCAGTGCAGGCTGCGGGTGCTCCCATCCGTACCAGGTCGGGTATCCAGCCTGGTCGCGTAACCGGAAGTCCGCCGAGAGGTCAACGATCGTGGGCGCCAGCGTTTGCAGTTGGTCGATTTCCTTGCTCGTCTCGCCATGGGGTAGCGCGATGAAGAGGACGTCGACCGGCTGCAGCGATGCCCGCGATTGGAACTTCAGCTCGGTCCGACGCCGCAGGTGCGGGTGCACGGTGTGGACGAACTTTCCGCCGAGCCGCTCGGACGTCACCTGCGTCAGCTCGACCTCCGGGTGGGAAAGGAGGAGGCGAAGCAGCTCTCCGCCGGCATACCCGGCCCCGCCGATGACCGCGGCCTTCATCGCGCCAGGTAGTTCAGCGCGGAGGTGAGGACGTCGACCCCGCGGGCGAACTCCTCGAGGTCGATCGCCTCGTCCGGAGTGTGGTCCAGCTTGGAATCGCCGGGTCCGTAGGCGAGCGTCGGGCAGCCCCAGACCGGGGCCAGGATGTTCATATCGGAGGTACCTGTCTTCATCTTGAACCGTGGCATGCCGCCCGCGTCACGGATGCCTTTGAGAAACGCCCGGACGACCGGAGTGTTCTTCTCTGCCCGCACGGCGGCATCGGCATACTCGAATCGCAACTCGGCGCCATTCGCCCATTGTTCCAGCTCTCGCTGAAAGGACGGAACGTCGAAGTTGGGCGGCAGACGAAAGCCCACGGTCATAGCCGCGGTGTCACGAAAGCCGTCGTGGTCGGCGTGGAATCGCAGGATGCGCGCGTCGAGCCGTTCGAAGCTCCCCAACCTCTCCCCCTGCGTTAAGGCATGATCCTGCAAACGTCGTACGAAGGCGATCGCGCGGTCGGCGGCGCTCTCGTTGGGCCCTGCACCATGACCCATCGCCTGGGAGAGCCGGTAGCGCAGCTTCAGACTGCCCTTGTAGCCAAGCGTGACGGCGTCCCATCCGCTCGGTTCCAGGATCACGAGCTGGTCCGGCGCCTTGCGGTTGACGAGATGGCGGGCGCCGCGTGAGCTGCCCTCTTCCTCGACCGCGCCGATGATGGTGAAGCGGCAGGCTGCGCCGGCCGGCTGCCGCGCGACGGCCGTGATCGCCGCCGCCAGCGGGCCCTTGGCGTCGACCGCGCCGCGCCCGAAGAGCCGACTCTCCTCGCGGCGCACCGGGATGAATCCGGGTACCGTGTCCATGTGCCCGAGGAGCATGACCTCGCGCGGACCGCTGCCCCAGAAGGCGACGACGTTGCCGGCTTCGTCCCGCCGCGCGGCGAACCCCATCGCGCGTAGCTTGGCGACCAGCCACTGGCCCAGCTCGCGCTCCTGCGTCGATGGGCTGGAGATCGACAGCATCTCCTCCAGCAGTTCGATGCCGGTCTCCGTGACAGGCTCAGTCTGCGCGGTCAGCTCGGTGATCACGCGGGCACCGCCTCCAGTTCACCGACGCGCAGCACGTAATCGATGATCCGGCCGGGGATGTCGACCCCGGTGGTATCGATGCTGTTGCGAAATTCCATTGTGTAATTGACCTCGCTCACGACCAGCCCGTCCGGGTGTTCGAGCAGGTCGATCGCCAGCACGCCGCCGCCAACGGCGCGGGCCGCGGCGCGCGAGAGACGGTCGATCTCGGGCGTCACCGGGCAATTGCGCGCCCGGCCGCCCCGGGCCGTGTTCGTGATCCAGTGGGACGACTCGCGGTAGATCGCGCCAATGGTCTCATCGCCGACCACGAAGCTGCGAATGTCGCGCGACGGCTTGTCGACATATTCCTGGACATAGAAGATCGCGTGTTGGTAGGAACCGAGCGTGTCCTTGTGCTCGAGCAGGGCTTCGGCGGCGTCGCGGTCCGAAATCTTCGCCAGCAGCCGCCCCCACGATCCGATGGCAGGCTTGAGCACGACGGGATATCCCAGCGTCTCGATCGCCTCGAGCGCTGATTCGGGCGTGAAGGCGATCAGCGTTCGCGGGCTAGGAACCCCAGCGGCAATCAGTGCCGTCGTGGTGTTGATCTTGTCGCCGCAGGTCAGCGCCACTTCGTAGGTATTCACCGTCGGCACGCCCCACTGATTGAGGATCCGCAGCGCGTAGAGTGCCCGCGAGTGGTGCAGGCAGCGCTCGAGGACGACATCGAAGCGCCTCGGCTGCGCCGCCAGGTCGAAGACCAGCTCCCGGTCGTCGATCTTCTCGATCTCCAGGCGCCGGCGGGCGAAGCCCTCGAAGAGGAGTTTCTCCTCGGCCCGAATACGGGAGCAGAGAACACCGATTCTCACGTCACTCGCCCCAGTCTTCCTCTTCCTCGGGAGCGAGCCGGAGCTCGACCGGATCGCGCTCGACGACTTCCAGCTCCGCGCCGCAGTCGCTGCACGGAACGATCTCGCCCTTCTCGACGTCGGCCGCGAGCTTGACGTCGGCGGCGCACTCCGGGCACTTCGCGATTACCGCAGTTGCCATTACGACACCTCCTCGATCGCGGCCCAGCCGCGAGTTTTGATCAGGTCGATCAGCGTCCCGGCTTCCATGATGGCGACCGCCACCGGACCAGGCGTTTCCCCCTGGAACATCTTGCCATCAACATCAATCCCGCCCGAACGGATGTCGATCGAGATCGGGTCGCCGTCGTCGACAGCGTCGTAGATCGCATCGCACTGGATCACCGGCAGGCCGATGTTGATCGCGTTGCGGTAGAAGATCCGGGCGAAGCTGCGCGCCACCACCGCGTCGATGCCGGCCGCCTTGATCGCCATGGGGGCGTGCTCCCGCGAGCTGCCGCAGCCGAAGTTGCGCCCGCCCACGATGACATCGCCCGCCTTGACGCTGCCGGCAAAGTCGGGCCGCGCCTCGATGAAGCAGGCCTTGCCCAGCGCCGTCGGATCGGTGGTGACGTTGTAGCGGCCGGGGATGATCGCATCGGTCGAGATCGCGTCGCCGAACTTGAAGATCCTGGCCATCAGCGCCTCCCTCCGACCAATTCCCATGTTTTCTGGGCGACGGCCGGCACCGGGAGCAGGCGGGGATCGGCGATCGCGCCGGCCAGCGCCGAGGCTGCCGCCACAGCCGGGTTGGCTAGATAGATTTCGGCCTGCGCGCTGCCCATCCGTCCGGCGTAGTTCCGGTTGCTGGTGGAGAGGGCGCGTTCGCCAGGGCCGAGGACTCCATGCTGGCGGCCCAGGCAGGGGCCGCAGCCGGCGTTCATCACGAGCGCGCCGGCCTCCATGAAGGTCTGGATGTAGCCGCGCGACAGGGCCTCCATGTAAATCTGCTTCGACGCGGGAACGACGATCGTCCGGGTACGCGGGTGCACCTGCTTGCCCTTGAAATATCCGGCGACGATCGCCAGGTCCTCGATCCGGCCGTTGGCGCAGCTGCCCACGAACACTTCGTCGAGCTCGGTGCCTTCGACGGCGCTGAGGTCCTGAACATTGTCGATCGCCGGCGGGCAGGCGATTTGCGGTTCGAGTTTCTCGGCATCGACCTCGATAACGCTGCGATACACGGGCGAGATCGGGTGCAGATCGAGCACCTCCGCCTCGCCGAGATAGGCCCGCGTGTGCTCGTCCGGCTCGCACAGCCCGGCCTTGCCGCCGAAGTCCACCGTCAGGTTGGCGAGCGTGAGGCGTTCGTCCACGCTCATGGCTTCGACCGCCTCACCTCCCCATTCCACCGCCAGGTAATTGGCGCCCTCGGCGCCCAGCATGCGAATCACCTTCAGGGCCAGGTCCTTGGGGAAGATGCCCGGCGGGAGCGTGCCGCGGAGGTTGATCCGGATCGTCTCCGGCACCCGGAACCAGGTCCGGCCGGTGGCGAAGGTAACCGCGATGTCCGTGGACCCAAACCCCGCCGAAAAGCAGCCGAGGGCGCCATAGGTCGTGCTGTGCGAGTCGGCGCCGACCACGATGCCGCCCGGCCGGACGAATCCCTTCTCAACCATCAGCTGATGGCAGATCCCCTCCTGGAAGACGTGGGTGACGCCGAACTCGTCGGCGAAGTCGCGGACGATCTTGTGGAGGCCTGCCGATGCCACGGTGTTGGCCGGCAGGATGTGGTCGAAAACCATGATGACGCGCTCCGGGTCCCAGAGTGGAACGTCGAGCTTTCGGAAGGCTTCGATCGCCAGCGGACCGGTGACGTCGTGCGCCATGGCGTAATCGACCGGCGCCACCACGATCTCGCCGGCGTGAACCTCCCGTCCGAGCCGCCGCGAGAAGATCTCTTCAGTCAGCGTTCCCATTTGTTTTCTCCTAAGCGGGGACCGAGCCCCGAAGCAGCTCGTCGAGTTCGTCGTTGCTCAAGGGGCCCGCGTCCGCGCGGCGCTTGACCTCGCTAGTGAGCGTTCGCAGTTTGTCGTCGGTGAGCGTCAGACCGAGCGCCGTTGCCCGGCTGGCGATCGCGTGGCGGCCGGTCAGTCGATGGCCGGCCATCACGGTGCGCTCCCGCCCGAATCGCGCGGGATCGAAGATCTCATAGCTCGAGGGGTCGTTCAGCACGGCGTTGGTGTGCATCCCGGCCTTGTGATGGAAGGCGGTATCACCCGTGATCGCGGCATTGAACGGGATGTCGATCCCGACCATGTCGGCCACCATCCGGTCGAGCTCGGGCAGGATCTCGAGCCGGTAATGCGCCACCAGTTCGGGATGGACGCTGAGCAGGCGGGCGATCATGCCGCTCAGCGGCACGATGCCGTTGCGCTCACCGATGCCGAGGACGGTGGTGTCGATGTGGGTGGCGCCCGCCTCGAGTGCCGCAAAGGCATTCGCGATCGCGCAGCCGGTGTCGTTGTGGGCGTGGAACTCGATGTCGCAGTCGACCGCCTTGCGCACCATCGAGACCATCTCGAAGACCTGGTTGGGGGTGGCGATCCCAACCGTATCGGCGAGCCCGACCCGCTGCGGGTGCAGCCGGTCGATCGCCTGGTAGACGCGCAGCAGGTCGCGCGGCTCCGATCGGAACGAATCCTCGCTGCTGAAACGCACCTCCAGCCCTCGCGACTGGATGTAGCGCACGACCTCGGTGCCGGCTTCGATGATCTGGTCTACGGACTTTCCGTGCGAAAACGAGCGCATCTCCGACGAAGTGCCGAAGAGGACATCGATTCCGTCCGCGCCGGTGTCGATCGCGACCTTAGCGTCATCGAGGTGACAGCGCACGTGCGTCAGCACCTTGGCGCGAAGCGGCAGCGCGGCGACGGTGCGAAGGTCGGCCTCCGACTGGGGCGAAGCGCAGGGGGAGGTCAGCTCGAGGTATTCGACGCCGAACTCATCGAGCATCTCAGCGATGGCGATCTTCTGCGAGGGCGTGAAGTGGGCCGGGGCGAATTGCTCGCCTTCCCTCAGCGTTGACTCGATGATGTTGAACGCCTTGATGGTCATGGCACCTCCGAAAAATAAAAAGCCTTCGTCCACCGGGACGAGAGGCCTTCTCTCGTGGTACCACCCGACTTTGCCGTCCTCTCGCGAGAACGGCCTCTTTGAGTCCGCGGCCCGCTGCCTGAAGACTCCAGCCCGATCACGGGGGCCATCCGGCTCGGCCTACTGCGGACTGCTCCGGTTCGACCTGCGGCTCCGAGGCCTTTTTCGGCGGTGCCCTGGACTCTCCTTCTCAGCTGCCGGAGACTCTCTGTAATCCCAGCGTCCGCGTACTCGCCCTCATCGACGCCTTTCCGTATGAACTTGTTGGCCGGAACGATACGCGCCATCAGGGTCTGCTGTCAAGCCGCCATCGCCTTCGTCACGCCACCGCCTGCCGCATTCCGACCTGCTGGACGTAATCGATCACGTGGTCGGCGACCGGAATGCCAGTCGCGTCCATGAAGCCGTGGAACTCGGGCGTGTAGTTCAGTTCGTTGACCATCAAGCCGTCTTCGTGCTCCAGTAAGTCCACGGAGAGAAATCCGCCACCGACCGCGGCCGCCGCCTTCTGGCAGAGCTCGTCGATCTCGGGCGTGACCTCGCAGATTGAGGCGCGCCCGTTGCGCGCGGTGTTCGTGATCCAATGCTCGGAGCTTCGGTAGATCGCACCGATCGTCTGGTCCCCCACCACGATCGCGCGGATGTCGCGCTGGGGCTTGTTGACGTACTCCTGGATGTAAAAGATCCCGTGCTGGTAGGAGCCGAGCGTCTCCTTGTGCTCCAGCACCGCCTCAGCCGCATCACGGTCGTTGATCTTCGCCAGCAGCCGGCCCCAGGAGCCAACCATCGGCTTGAGCACGACCGGGTACCCCATCGCCTCGATGGCTTCCAGGGCGGACTCCCGCGTGAAGGTGACCACCGTCTTCGGTACCGGTAGACCGTCACGGGCGAGCGCCGCCGTCGTCAGGATCTTGTCGCCGCAGATGCGCGCGACCTTCGCGCGATTGACCGTTGGCACACCGGCGGCGTTGAGGAGCGTCAGCGCGTAGAGCGAGCGGCCGTGGTGGATGGAGCGGTCGAGCACGACGCCCGCATGGGGAAAGGGGCTGCCGATCGCGAACTTGATGCGATCCTCGTCCAGGCGCTCGAAGGGAATGGCGCGCCGCCGGAGCGCCTCGAACAGGGCCTTTTCTTCGATGCGGACACGGGAGCACAAGATGCCGACCATGAGTGGTTGCGTAATCATACAGGTTTCCGTATACTTATGCGACCACACACGGGTAGGAGGCTGCGCAATGCTGGCATTGAAGAGCAAGTTACTGGAGAAGATCGACGCCACGCCGGTCAAGACGGCCAAGAAGGTCGCCCTGGCCTATTCCGGCGGATTGGACTCATCCCTCTGCGCCGTCCTGGCGAAAGAGAAGTACCAGGTCGAGGAACTGTTCGCGATCACCGTCGACGTCGGCCAGGGCCAGGACGAGATGGACGCTGCCATCCAGAAGGCCAAGGTGCTGGGCATCACCCCGATCGTGATCGATGCCAAGCAGGAGTTTGCGGACCTGTGGCTGTCGAAGGCGATCCAGGCGAATTCGAACTACGAGGGCTACCCGGTCTCCACCTCGATGACGCGCCAGCTGATCGCCTCGAAGATCGCATCGCTGGCGCTCAAGCTCGGTTGCGACGCGATCATGGAAGGCAGCAGCGGCAAGGGCAACGACCAGTACCGCATGCACAACGTCTTCAAACTCTTCGCGCCGCAACTCGATGTGCTCGTGCCGGTGCGCGACTTCGACCTCACCCGGGGCGAAGAGGAGGAGCTGTCCAAGGAGCTGGGCATCCCCATCACCGAGGTCATGCAGGGCGGCGACGACAAGACCCTGTGGTGCCGGAGCCTCGCGTCCGGCGCCGTCGGACTGAACCAGCCGATCCCGGACCATGCCTGGCTCTGGCTGAAGACGGCGTCACAGGCGAGCTCAACGCCGACCACGGTCTCGGTCACGTTCGAGGGCGGTGTGCCGGTGGCGCTCGACGGCGCCGAGTTGCCACTACCCGAAATCGTGTCGAAGCTCAACGTAATCGCCGGCAGTCACGGCATCGGCAAGATCGACATCCTCGAGGACGGGATCATGGGCCTGAAATCACGCGAGCTCTACGAGGCGCCCGCGGCGGCGGTGTTGCTGAAGCTCCATCACGACCTGGAGCAGTTCACCCTCACCAAGGAGGAGCTCGACTTCAAGGCCGCGGTCGACCAGAAGTGGGCTTACCTCGTGTACCACGGCGCCTGGTTCAGCCCGCTCAAGCAAGCGCTCGACGCCTTCATCTCGACCACGCAGGCCAACGTCAGCGGCACGGTCACGGCCACGCTGTTCCATGGGACGATCGACCTCGAGTCGCGCCAGAGCGATCACACCCTCTTCTTCCCGGAAATCCGGGGACTGCAGAGCCGCAGCTTCAACCAGCAGTTGTGTGGGCCGGCCGCGCAAATCGGCGGCCTGCCGTGGGAGGTACTGGCCAAGCGGATGTCGAAGGTTTCGCACTGAGTCAGCAACCCTGGGGCGGACGATTTGGCGAAGAGCCGGATCCCCTGATCGACGAGTTCACGCGATCGCTCGAGTTCGACAGCCGGCTCTTTCGCGAAGACATCGCCGGCAGCCGCGCCTGGGCGAAGGCGCTGGTTCGCGCCGGCGTGCTCACGCCGGAGGAGCAGTTGCGCATCGACCAGTCGCTCCAGGAAATCCAAGCGGAAGGCAGGGTGTGGGCTGGCGAAGACATCCACATGGCCATCGAGACGCGTCTGCGGGAGAAGCTCGGGCCGCTGGGTGGGAAGCTGCACACCGGCCGCAGCCGCAATGACCAGGTCGCCCTCGACCTGCGACTGTATGTCAGGGCTGCCGGCGCGCGGTTGCTCGAGGCGCTTTCGGAGGTCGAGTTGGCGCTGATCACCCGGGCGGAGGAGCACGTCGAGACCGTCATGCCCGGCTACACACACACGCAGCGTGCGCAACCCGTCTTGCTCGCCCATCATCTCCTCGCCTATGTCGAGATGCTGCGTCGGGACCACGGGCGGATCGCGGATGCGCTGGACCGCGCGGACGTCTCGCCGCTGGGCGCCGGTGCGCTCGCCGGCAGCGGCTTTCCCATCGATCGCGCCGAACTCGCCCACGACCTCGGATTCGGCGGCGCCAGCGCAAACTCCCTGGATGCCGTGGCCGATCGCGACTTCGTCCTCGAGCTGCTGTCGGCCTGCAGCATCGCGATGATCCATCTCTCGCGCCTCTGCGGCGAGATCGTGCTCTGGACCAGTGTCGAGTTCTCCTTCGCGTCGCTCCCCGATGCGCTTGCGAGCGGTAGCTCGATGATGCCGAACAAGAAGAATCCCTGCGCGGCCGAACTGGTCCGGGCGAAAAGCGGCCGCGTCGCGGGGGATCTGGTGAACCTGCTGATGGTGCTCAAGGGCCTACCCCTCGCCTACAACCGCGACCTGCAGGAGGACAAGGAAGCGCTCTTCGACGGCGTCGACACGACGCTCGCCTGTCTGAAGGTCACGGCCCGGCTGCTGCAGGGTCTGCGGTTCGACCGGGACGTGATGCGCAAGGCCGCCCTCGAGGGCTATACGCTGGCGACCGAGCTCGCCGACTACCTGTCCCGCAAGGGCATGCCGTTTCGCGACGCGCACCATCTCGTGGGCCGGATGGTCGCCGAGGCGATCGCCACCCATCGCGGCCTGGAGTCCTTCAGCCTCGCCGAGTTGCAGCGGTTCTCGCCACTGTTCGGCGCCGACATCGTCGACCACCTGACCCTGGAGGGCGCGCTGGAATCGCGCGATGTGCTGGGCGGCACAGCGCCGGCGCGGGTCAAGGAGGCACTCGCGCATGTCAAAGCGTAAGCGGCAGGAGGCGATCCTCTCCCTGATCGCCAAGCACCAGATCGCCACCCAGGAAGAGCTGGTCGACCGTCTGGGCCGAGTCGGCATGCCGACGACCCAGGCCACCGTGTCGCGCGACATCGCGGAGCTGGGCCTGGTTCGGATCGGCGGACCGGAGAGCCATTACGTCAAACCGAACGAGGGGCTTGGCGCGGCATCGCCGGTGGGTCGCGAGGAACGGCTCCGCCGCTTGCTACGCGACCTGCCGTTGACCGTTCGGCGCGGCCAGGGGATCGCGGTGCTGACGACGACGCCGGGCTCTGCGAACTCAATCGCCTCGGCGATCGACGCGGTCGCGTGGCCGGAAGTGATCGGCACGCTCGCCGGCGACGACACGATCTTCGTCGCCCTCGCGCTCCAACCTCGTGCCTACGGCGGACTGGCCCAACGGCTGGCCGGCCTCGGCGCGTACGTGCAACCGGAGGACTGATGGCAGACAAAATCGTTCTCGCCTTCTCCGGTGGTCTCGATACCACGGTGGCCGTGAAATGGCTCAAAGAGACCCGCGGCTTCGATGTCATTGCCCTGACCGTCGACCTCGGCAGCCAGCCAAACCTCACGTCCATCCGCGAGCGGGCGCTGGCAGCGGGAGCCGTCGCTGCCTATGTCCTCGACGCCCGGCAGCCCTTCATCGAACGGTTTTGCTGGCCGGCGTTGAAGGCGGGCGCCTTATACCAGGGGCAATACCCGCTGGCAACCGCTCTTGGCCGACCGCTGATTGCCCAGCTGCTCGTCGAGGTGGCTGCCCGCGAGGGCGCGACCTGGGTGGGCCACGGTTCGACCGGCAAGGGCAACGACCAGGTCCGCTTCGACGTCGCGGTCGGTGCGCTCAACCCGAAGCTGAACGTGCTCGCGCCGTTGAGGGATGGCATGTCGATGACGCGTGAAGAGGAGATCGCATACGCACGCGCAAAAAATCTGCCGATTGAGGTCAAGCCCGAATCGCCGTACAGTGTGGATGAGAATCTGTGGGGGCGATCCATCGAGGCCGGGGTCCTGGAAGATGCTCTCCTCAAACCCCCCGAGGACGCATATCGCTGGACTTCGACGGTGGACTCCGCCCCCGCCAGCTCCGCGGTCATCGAGCTGACCTTCGACCAGGGCATTCCGATCAGCCTCAGCACGGCTACCTCCCCCTCCGGGGGAGGGCAGGGTGGGGGCGTCGCCCTCGTCGAGGAGCTGAACAGGCTGGGTGGCCTGCACGGGGTTGGCCGGATCGACATGATCGAGGACCGCTTCGTGGGGATCAAGTCGCGCGAGATCTACGAGGCGCCGGCGGCCGTCATCCTGCACACGGCGCATCGGGCTCTCGAAGACATGGTGCTCGACGCTGAGGTTGGCCGTTTCAAAGCGTCCGTCGCGGCGGAATACGCGCGCCTCGTTTACCAGGGCAGGTGGTTCACCAGCCACCGGCGCGATCTCGACG
>VBFR01000061.1 GCA_005889345.1 Chloroflexota bacterium | reverse complement strand
GACGGCGACCGTCGCGCTCTACGATCCCTACGGGAACGTGGCCAGCGGGTACACCGGCACCGTGCGATTCAGCAGCAGCGATGTGCAGGCCGCGCTGCCGGCGAGCTATACGTTCACCAGCGGCGACGCGGGCGTCCACCGGTTCTCGGTGACGCTCAAAACCGCGGGCACGCAGGCGGTCACCAGCCGCGATACGACGAACTCTTCGCTTACGGGCACCCAAACGGTCCAGATCACGGCAGCGAGCGCCGCGACCGTTGGCATCCTCGTCCCCACGAGCGTCAAGGTCAACCAACCGTTCGATGCCACGGTCACCTTGACGGACCGGTTCGGGAACGTGGCCACCGGCTACCGTGGAACGATCCATTTCACGTCCAGCGATCTGGTGGCCCAGACGCTCGGTGACCTGCCTTCGGACTACACCTTCGGCGGCATCGATGCGGGAAGCCACACCTTCCCGGTCAAGCTGGCCACCGTTGGGAGCCAGACCATCACGGTCACGGATACCTTGAACGCAGCACTGGCCGTCACCAGCGCGTCGATCACCGTCACCCTGCTCTAGTCAGGCACCCCTGAGCAGATGCTGACGGTCTTGAAAACCGCTAGGGTGCAAGCCCTCGTGGGTTCGAATCCCTCTCCCTCCGCCAGCGCGCTTTTTCGAAGGCGCCTCTCCCGATAGGCTGAATACGAAAACCGGTTGAAGGGCCGGTTTTCGGCGTTTTCCGGGCGCTGATAAGCAGTCGCCAGGCAGCCGAAAAGAAGAGGTGAAGGTGTCGGCAAAAAGTCCAAAACCACTGGGTCACCGGAGCCTTGAGGCACATCAGTCGAGCCCATTGACAAATCTATACCGGTAGCGGTATAGTTGACGCAAATGAACCTGATGTCGGTAGACCAGGCTGCCAGAGCTCTTGGCGTGAGCCCCAGAAGAGTTCGCGCGCTGATTGGAAGCAACCGCGTGTCCGCCGTCAGACTCGGCCGCAGCTGGGCGCTTGACCGGAACCTATTGCGGGCTCGCCCGCGACGCAGATCGGGCCGCCCCATCAGTGCTGACAACGCCTGGGCTCTGCTGGCGCTCCTCAGTGGCTTAGAGGCGCCCTGGGTTGATGTGTTCTCACGATCGCGGCTCAAGCGGCGCTTGCTCAATCGGGAGTGGCTTGACAAAGCGTTGGAATCGAGCGAGCCAAGGTCGGCTATCTACAGCTGGCGTATCCTGCCGAGTGATCTGCCCAAACTCAAGGACTACGGCCTGGTACGAAGTGGCCTCGCAGCACAAATTCCTGGGCTTGACATCGTACCGATGGACAACGCCCTGGATGGGTATGTGAGCTCAAAAGCCCTGGCCCAAATCGAGAAGAAGCTTAAGCCCGCGAAATCGCCCGATAACCCCAATATCGTCTTAAGAGTTCCGTCGCAGCCATGGGTCTTGAGTCAGGGACCCGTGGCGCCGCCTGCCGTGGTCGCCGCCGACTTGCTCGCGCACCCTGATGGCCGCGTAGCGCGAGCCGGCCGCAAGCTGCTCCAGAGCATTGCCCGTCGTTGACATTCCCGACCGTGGGGACGCCTTTCACGAGATGTGGCGGGAGCTTATGCGTTTGACCAAGAACCCTCCAGCCCCCTGGACTCTGATTGGCGCTCACATGGTCGCTGTGCACGGTTGGGCTCTTGGCCGCGAGCCCATTCGAACCAGCCTGGACGCTGATGTCCTCGTCGACGTCCGTCTTGTTACCGCTGGCACGGCGGTAGTGAGCCAGGCATTAGTTCGCGATGGTTTTGAGCTGGTGGACTATTCCGCGACGGGCCTGGGCCATACGTTTGCTGCCGGGGATGTGCGGTTTGACGTGCTCGCGCCAGACAATGTGGGGCGGCGGGCGCGCCTGAAAACCATTCCGGGCTTTCGCACGGTCATGGTGCCTGGAGGCACACAAGCCCTAGCTCGGAGTGCGCCCATCCAAATCCGATCGAGATCTTCACGTGGAACGGTGCCTCTTCCAAGTCTTCTGGGCGCCATCCTTATAAAGACGAGGGCGATCGCGGTGGATGATCTGCCGGAGAACCAGCGGTCCGATGTCGCCTTTCTCTTCACGCTAGTCGAAGATCCAGATGAGCTTGCAAGCCAGATCAGTGCAAATGAACGCCGATGGCTTCGAAGGCACCCGTACTTCGGCGATCCTCACGATGCCTGCTGGACCGGGATCATTGGGGCTGAAGACGGGGCGATCGTGTACCGCCGACTTACTGCAGGTCCTTCTTCATCATCATCTTGATGACCGAGCCCCCTGCGTGACGGCACCGTGACGGCAACCACTGCGAACTGTGGCGAACGTCAGCGAACGTTGGCGGACGAAAGGCCGGCGACTCATATACAGGGCGAACGTGGATAAACAACGCGACGCCGGTCTTGCGAGCCGTTCGCGCTAGTCCCGGTTCGTCCGCAGTTGGGAAGGAACCGGGTATGCGGCAAGCGTCTCGTACGCCTGCAGGAGTGTGTCCCGCTGGTGCTCCCAGGCCAGCACCTGGTCGAAGCGGCGCCGTCCGGCTTCGCCCATGCGCTGTCGACGTTGCGGCGAGCTGAGCAGCTCGAGGATCGTGTCGCCCAGCGCCGTCGCATCGCTTCCGTTGGAACCGTCCGCCGCGACAAAGGCGCCGGCGTCTCTTGCCGTTTCTCTCGCCTCGTCGAGGTCAAACGCAACCACGGGTTTGCCCATCGCCATGTACTCGACGATCTTGTTCATGGAGCAGAGGTCGTTGAGGGGATTCTTCGGATCCGGCGCGACGCAGACGTCGGCGGTGGCGAGGTACTCGGCGATCAGGCGGTCGTCGCGGACCCAGCCGGTGAATTCAATGACGTCCTCGAGACCGAGCCGCTGGCTCATCTGCACGATGCTCCGCCGGCAGTCGCCGTCGCCGATGACGACGAAGTGCACATCGCGCCGGCCGCGATGGACCGCGACATGCTGGGCCGCCAGCACCAGGCGCTCCAGTCCGTCATCGGGACCGATGACGCCGGCGTAGCACACCAGCCATCGCTTACCGCGACGGAGCTCGGGACGCAGCCGCGGGTCACGGAAATCCGTCCGCCGGATGGCGTTGCGGACGACGAACACCCGGTCGGGGTGGATGCCGCCGCGCTCGATCGCGATGCGGCGCACCGATTCGTTCGGGGTGATGACCACATCCGCGCTACGCTGGCTGGCCCGTTCGCCCCAGCGGGCGATGGCCAGCGCGATGCGAAGCTTGAGACCCGACCAGCGAGCAGCGCACGCCTCCGGCACCACGTCGTGCTGGTCGAAGATGAATTTCTTGCCGAAGAGCTTGAACACGCGCGCGATCCAGTAGAGAAAGTCCGGGGGATTGGCCGCGTGGATGACGTCGAACCCCTCGCGAACGAACACCACGCCGGTGAGCAGGAACATGATCGGCATGGCCAGCCCGTACTCGATCAAGTGGCCGCCGATGCCGCCGAGGAAGGGAAGCGGGAAACGGTAGATGGTGATCCCCTCACACCCGGCGGTCATCCGGGACGGGCGCATTCTCGACCAGGAAGAGGACCCGCGGCGGCCTCATGCCTTCGCCACCTGGTCGAGCTCGAGGAGCAATTCCCGTACCGGACCGAGTCGAGGGCGGGCTCCGGCATAGATCGCCCAGCCGGTGAAGACCGCCAGCACCAGGAGCTGGGCCGCGGCGCCCGCGGCGTAGGCGAGGGCGGCACCGCGCAAACCGGCATGAGGGATCAGCGACAGGCCCAGCGCGATGGTGACCACCATGCCGCTGCCGGTCGACACCGGGTCGATCCCTGGACGGCTCAAGCCCCAGATCCATACTGCCTGCAAGACCCCGCAGAGGGCGAATCACGCCTGCCCCAGGACGAGGATGAGGAACACGTCGGAGTCGACCGCGTATCGGTCTCCGAACGTGAGGGCGAGCAGCGGTTGCCCGACGAGAATCGCGCCGGCGGAGAGCGGCACGACGATGGCGGCAGCCAGCAGAACGAGATTGAGGATGTATGGCCGGACGGCCGACTCCGCCATGCGGGCCATACGGGGACCGAGCGCGAAGTTGATGGCCGACAGGGGCAGGCTCAACCCCAGGATCAGGGTCCTGGCTGCCGCATAGTTCCCGATCGGGGCATGCGGTAGCAGATGACGCAGGAGGATCAGGTCAGCCCCCAGCCACACGGTGTAGAAGATCCCGGTGAGGATGACGGGCCAGACAAAGCGAGCGATCGCTGCGACCTGCCGCCAGGCGACAAGCCTGCGGGAGAAGCGGAGCGCGGCCGGCGCCTTGATCGACATCAGCCCCAGGGCGACGACGCTCGAAAGCCCGTAGATGGTCAGGAACAGCGCCGGAGATCGAAAGCCGAGCATGGCGGCGATGACGATGGCGACCAGCTGCAAGCTGTTGGCGAGGATCCAGAAAAAGCTGGTAGCCCAGAACCGGCCAAAGCCTTTTTGCGCTTCGCGGTAGGTCTGGAAGGCAACCGTCCCCAGCAGGTTCGCGATCAGGCCCGCCGTCATCGCGCCGCCCAGCCCGGCCCAGGTGGCGGCGGGAATGACCAGCACCAGGCTGGTGGCCAGCATCAGTCCGATCACGATCAGCCAGTTCGTGGTGTAGGTCGCCTGCGTGGGCGCGTCGCCGTGATGGCGCGCCAGGAACCGTCCCAATCCCTGGGGCGCGTTGTTGGTCAGGACGGTGACGATGGCGACCGCGGCCAGCGCATAGGCGATCTGGCCGTAGCCCGAAGGCGTCAGCAAGCGGGCCGCCGCAACGGAAAAGAGGAAGCCCAGCAGCCGTGCGGTCACCTCCCCCGCAAAGACGATCGCCGATGAGCGAAGGAGCACCCGGTCGGCGCTGGTGCGCTCGAGAAGCCGTCGAGGGTGAATCATGTCGCGCCCACCCCCACGGGAGGGAGCTGGGGCGCCGCGCCGCGCCGCGGAGGAGCCAGCTCCGGCGCCGGGGCTACGATCGGCTGACCCGCCGGGCGGGTCAGCGCCGCCAGCAGTCCGACCACCATCGCCAGGTGCGAATACACCGCACCATACGTGAGGTATTGCGCCGAGACCCCGACGGCGGCGACCAGCATGGCGTCGGCAAAGACCACCGCGCTGAGGGAACGCCGCCAGGTGGAGGGACTGTCGCGACCGCGCAACCCGGTGAGGAACAGGCAGACCAGCAACATGACCAGCAGGGCGACGCCGATAAGGCCGGCGCGAAACGCTTCCCCTAGATACTCGCTGTCGATATTCCCGTTCAACGCCGGAGGGATTTCAGCTGGTAGCACGGTTCCCGTTCCCAGCCAGATGTGGGGTGCGAGCGCCGGCAAGAAGACTGCCTCCCATAGACGGATGCGGGCATCCAGCGACTGCGGAGCGGTGAGGCCCTGTGCCGCGAACCCGATCTGCTGTTGTTGCAGCCGCCCGGCGAGGAAGGGCGAAAGGAGCATCGTCCCCACCACAACCGCCGCGGCGACCGTCACCACGAGCTGGGTGGGGACCCGGCGCGCGTACCAGATCACGGCAATCGTGACCGGGACCAGGGCGACGATCGGGGCGACCGTGAGACTGGCGAGAACCGCGGCGGCGTTGACAACCATCGCCAGGCCAAGCCAGATGGGAGAAAAGCTGGGGTGCCGGATGGCGGCGAGGACCAGCGCCAGCGTGTAGTTGAGGGCGGCAAAAGCACCGACGGCGCTGAAATGACCGAGCAGCGATGGCGGACGGTGGAGGGACTCCCAGGCGTGCAGCTCGGTGGCCGGGTAGTACGTCTCGATCAGATCGCGCAACCCCGGAAGGATCCCGGTGAGCTGAACGATGGCGACCAGGCCGACGATCACGCTGGCGGCGAGCGCCAGGTTGAGGCAGATCGCCATGTCGCTTCGGGTCAGGGCGGTGCGCGAGAAGATCAGGTAAAAGGCCAGGAACAGGGCGGGCCCGAACACCTCCCGCCAATGCTCGATCTGATCGGGGAGATTGATGTCGAACGGGTAGTGGGTGAGAAAGAGGAGCAGCGCGGGAATCAACACCAGCCCCGCGGCAAAACCGACGAGCAGGTAGTCGAGGCCGCTGATGGCGAGCCTTCGGCGTCGGGGCAGGTAGTGCACGATCAACCCGGTGGCGACGATCAGCAGGATCGCTTCGCTTGGTCGCAACAGGGGAATCAGGGCGCCGCGAGCGATTCCGGTGGTGATCGGGAACACGAGCGCCAGGACGCCGCAACCAATCGCCGGACGCCAGATGGTCAGCGCCAGGAGGACGGCGCCGATCGCGCCCACGGCCAGGAGCGCGGCCATCAGTCGAGCAGCAGCCGCAACTGGGCCAGCGCCCCCTGATGCTGCGCATGCAGGATCTCGCGCAGCGCCGTACTTCGTTGCCCCAGGCTGGCCCGCTCGCGCAAGGCCTGGCGCAACGCCCGCGCCAGGGAAGGCGCGTTGTTCTCGCAAAAGAGGGCGGCCGCGCCAAAACGGTGGCGGAGCCCGGCCGAGTCCGACAGCACGAGCGGGCGACCCAGGCCGACGGCCTCGAACGCGGCCCGGCTCATGACGTGCGGATCGCTGGTAAAGACGCCGACCAGGTCGGCCGACGCCAGCTCCGATAGGAACTCGGGCCAGGGCAGAAGCCCGACAAAGACGGCGTTCGATGGGGCGCCCGCGCGCACCGCGGCCGGCAACCGATCCGGGTCACCGGTCAGTCGCACCTGGACGCCGGGCAGCAGTGACGCCGCCCCCAGCACGGCAGCGACCGGCTCGTCGTCGTCGAGACGCCCGGCGACGACGACGCGCGCCGGGAGACGTTCGGGTTCAGGATTGGGGGTCGCGCAGATTCGCGGCAGGTCGTCCGGCAGCAGCAACGCGGGAGCCCCCCAGGCCCTCACCAGCACCTCGTCCTCCTCGGAGTGAACGAGCGCGGCGCGGGAGCGGCGGAGCACTGCCCGGTGGATCGGCCGGGCCCAGCGCCAGCGCTCGTCGTGGAAGGTGCCGGTATGGCAATCGACCACCAGGGGACGCCGATGCAGCGCGCACCAGAGCCAGCCGGTAAGTGGGCTGAACACCGGCGGCGTTATGACGATCACCGCCCGCGGCCTGGCCGCGTTCAGGGCTCGCCAGGTCCGCACCGCATCGATCAGGTAGCGAAGGGGCAGCCAGGCCTTGCGACCGTGGAGCGCTGACGAGATATTGCAGACGGTCGCACCCAGCGCCGCCGCCAGCGCCTGCGTGCGCGGCTGAAAGGCACACCAGGTGACAACGACGGCGGCCTTGTCCATGGGCCGCGACCGCCTCAGGCTCGGTCGGTTTGGGATGGCAAAGCCTGACGATCTGCCGGCACGGTGGTGGCCATGAATGCTCCTCAATTCGTGAGTTCATCGCTAGGCTACGGTCCACCGGCGACGGGTGAAATAGGCGCCGCGGCGAGCCGTCCCGACACGGTCCTATCGCCTGGAGCGCTTGTCCCGAAGGCGGCTGGGTATTGTGTCCCGACCACCTATTTTTCGGCCTTTCTCACACGCAAACCGCATTACGATGGACGCGATGTCTTCGCGAAACAACCATGCCATCGCCTTCGTGCGCATCGGCTCCTTCTCGCACATCAACGAGAGCTTGCGCAGCGAGCTGGCCCGCCAGTTTCCCGGCCATGACATCGACGACGTCGACGTCGCGAGCCTGGTGAGCAAGGCGGACCGCTGGGGTTGGCGTAACCTGTCGCGGCTGGTTAAGGATCAGCGCTGGCAGTTGATGGCGCCGCTCCATCGAATCCAGGAAGTGGTGGCCAAGACCGACTACGTCTTCCGGCTCTCGAGCGAGCGCATCCGGCGGCGGCTGGCGGCGAAGCCTTACGCGTTCACGCTGCAGACGTCAACCCTCTTCGACGCCAGCCGGCCGGACACTCCGCACTTCATCTTCACCGACCACACCACCCTGGCCAACCTGCACTACGCGCCCCGGGACCGCCCGCTGCTGCCCGCCCCATCCTGGCTTCGACTCGAGGGGGCGCTCTACCGCACGGCCACCGCCATCTTCACGATGGGCGGCTTCAGCGCGCAGTCACTGATCGACGATTACGGGTGCCTTCCGCAGGCGGTGCTCTGCGTCGACTCCGGTTCCAATGTGCCGCCGCCGCCGGGATCGATCAGCGATGAGCGCTACGGGGCGCGGCATATTCTCTTTGTCGGCGTCGAGTGGGAGCGCAAGGGCGGACCGGAGCTCGTCGAAGCGGTGGCGCGCCTGCGGGCCTGCGGGGTGCCGGCGCGGCTGACGGTGGTGGGCTGCTCGCCCAGGATCTCGGCGCCGGGATGCGAGGTGCTGGGCCGCATCCGGCCGGGAGATCTTCCGCGCCATTACGCGCAGGCGTCGGTGCTCTGCGTGCCGAGCCGGCGCGAGCCCGCCGGCATCGTGTTCACCGAAGCCGCGCTCTACGGCCTGGCATCGGTCTCGACCAGGGTCGGCGGCATCCCGGAACGGGTCCTGGATGGCGTCACGGGCGTGCTCGTCCCACCCGGCGATCCGACGGCGCTGGCCGATGCGCTGCGGCGCCTCCTCGACGATCCGACGTTGAGCCGCCAGATGGGGGCGCGGGCGCGGGCCCACGCCGCAGAAAAATTCACCTGGGAGCGAACCGTGTCCTTGATGCGCGAACGGATTCTTCGGACGGTGGGGCAAGCCGCCTAGCTTGCGGGGAGGATTGCGCATGGCACAAGCGAGCACGCTGTACAAAGGGACGTTCTTCCGCCATCCGGCGCAGCGCTCGGCGGACGCGATCGTGCCGGTGGTCATCGACCTGGTACAGCCACGCTCGGTCGTCGATGTCGGTTGCGGCACGGGGACCTGGCTGGCGGCCTTCCGTCGCCACGGCGTCAACGACGTCTTCGGCCTCGACGGCGACTGGGTTCCGCGGGACCGGCTCGAGATTCCGCGCGAGCAGTTTGCGTCCCACGATCTCTCGCAACCCCTGGACCTGCGCCGGCGGTTCGACCTCGCCGTCTGCCTGGAAGTGGCCGAACACCTCCCGGCCTCATCGGCCGACGCGCTGGTCGCCTTGCTCACCCGCCACGCGCCGGTGGTGCTGTTCTCTGCCGCGATTCCGGGGCAGGGCGGCACCGGCCATGTGAACGAGCAATGGCCCGGCTACTGGCTCGACCGATTCGCGCACCACGACTACCTCACGGTCGACTGCCTGCGTCCTCGATTCTGGAACGACGATCGGGTCGAGGGCTGCTACGCGCAGAACATGCGCCTGCTCGTCAGCGCCACGGCGCTGATGGAAAACGAGGCGATGCGGCGCGAGCGCCAGCTGCACGTGGCGTTTCCGGTGGACGCGGTGCATCCGCGGGTCCTCGCCGCCCGCTCGCAGAACGTCGGGCTGCGGACGCTGTTGCGGATGGTGCCGTCCGCGGCGCGCCGCGCGCTGGAACGGCGGATCGTGCGAGGAGCGGCATGAGCTCGGCCACCGTCACCCAGGCGCTCTGGCGCCAGCGCTACCTGGTGATCCTGGTCGCGGCGATCTTCGTCCTGATCGGTGGCGCTCTGACCCTTATCACCCCCCGGGCGTACAAGGCCACCGCCACGCTCTATCTCGACACCACGCGAAACTCACAGAACTTCGACGTGGCACTGCAATCCGCCCAGCTGCTGCAACACGACTTCATCGTGCTGGCGACGCAGCAACCGGTCGTCTCCGAAGCGTGCGCGGCCCCCGACGTCACCTGCTCGGCCGCTGAGCTCTTGAACCCGGACACGGTGTTGAAGAAGCGCCTGGCGGTGAGCTATCTCAACGGCACGAGCATGCTGACCGTGACCGCCAGGTCGTCCACTGCGACGGAGGCCGCGGCGCTGGCCAACGCGGTGGCGGGCGCCATGATCCATCAGCACCAGGCCGAGGTCGACCGCCTGCTGAAGCCGAGCGAGGATGCGCTCGACGCGCAGCTCAAGGATCTGCAGAAGGCGATGGATGCCGAGCAGCAGGCGATCCAGCAGGCGACCACCAGCAAGGGGACCAATGCCGGAAGCCTGGCCGCGCACCAGGCGAGCCTCAACCTGCTGGCCGCCCGCTATGCGAGCCTGGACGGGCGGCGCCAGGACATGCGTGACCTGCACGACCGGCTGGCCGGCATCGCCAGCGTGAGCCAGCCGGCGACCCTGCCGACCGCACCGTCCGAGCCCGATCCGCTCCGCTATCTGCTGGCGGCGCTGGCGCTGGGACTGGCGGTGGGCGTGCTGGCGGCGTTGCTTCGCCAGCGCTTCGACGACCGGATCTTCAAGCCCGAGGACCTGGCGGCGGCGGCCGGCACGCCCACCGTGGTCGTCGTCCCGAAAATCCCGGGCGGATCGACGGGGCGGGCGGCCTACACCCTCGCCCACGCGCGCCTGCTGGCGCAGTACCCGCAGATGCACAAGATCTTGCTGGCGGCGGCCTCGAAGCGCGACAAGAGCGATGGTCCGGCCTCCGAGCTGGGCTCGGCCGCGGCCCACGCAGGCCAGCGCGTGCTGCTCTACCGGCGGCGGCTGTCGACCGAGCTCAACGGCGGATCGGAGTTGACCGGGTTCGTGCCGCTGCCCAACAGCGACCGCTGGGGATTGATGACGGTGACGGCGTCCAATGGCGACGATGCCCAGGTCGCCGCGCTGGTGCAATCCAGCGATGGTGGGTACGACCTGACGATCCTGGCGGTGCCCACGCCCGAGGTCAGCGCCTACGCGATCAAGATGGGACGGGCCGTCGACCACGCGGTACTGGTCGCGACCGCCGGCGTCACCCGCTTCGCCGACGCGCGCCGCTCGGCCGAACTGTTGCGAGAAGCGGGCGCCACCGTCGCGGCCAGCCTGTTCCTCACCAGGAAGGTCAAGGTCGCTGCCGCCTGAACTCCTCCCCCACGACGTCCATGTCTGGATCGCCTTGCTCGGCGAGCCGCAGGCGGTTGATCCCGAGGTGGCGCGCACCCTGTCGCGCGATGAGGTGCAGCGCTCCCGGAGTTTTCGGTACGAGCGAGACCGCCGCCGCTACGTCCAGCGGCGGACGATCCTGCGGATGATCCTGGGCCAGTACCTGTCGGCGCCGGCCGCGACGATTCGCTTCAGCTACGGGCCCAACGGAAAACCGGCGCTCGACGTCGAGGACGATGCCGGGCTGCGGTTCAGCCTCGCCTCCAGCGGCGAGGTCGCGCTCTACGCCGTGACCAGGGCTCGACGTGTCGGCGTCGACGTGGAGGCGCTGCGGCCGTTGATCGACCTGGCGGGGCTGATCGCCCGCTTCTGCACGCCTCGCGAGGCGTCCCACATGGCGGGGCTTGCGGCGGAGGAACGCGAGCGGGCGGCCTTCGCGGTGTGGACCCGGAAGGAGGCCTACGTCAAGGCGCTGGGCGAGGGCCTCAGCCTGGCGCCCAACCAGGTCGACGTGAGCCCGGGCGCGGACCTGGGCGCGTGGACGATCGAGACGATGGTGCCGCTGCCCGGCTATGTCGGCGCGGTGGCCGCGGAAGGGGACGACTGGCGCGTCAGGCGGCTGGAGTGGGCGCCGAGTCGGACTGTGCCCGCCTGATCACCTGGCTCAACGCCTCGGTCAGCGCCTCGGCGTGCACCGTCCGGCAGGTTTCGTTATCGCCAGGCACCATGTGGATCTGCGTGTGGTCGGTGGCGCTCACCTTGCCCCACCAGAGGTTGCGGTTGTCCGGATTCTCTTCCGCGAGCAGGTAGGTCAGCGTCCCCGCGTAGGGGCCGGGGACATAGCCCGAAACCGGCCAGGCGAACACCGCCAGCCAATCGAGGCGCAGCGCTCCCGGCGGCGGAACGAGATTGTGAAAGCGCTGCCCACGCTCCTCGCACCAGCGGCGCATCAGCCGCTCCGAGCCGACGGTGAACTCGTCCGTGGTGTGCCGGACCACCTTCAGCAGGTGGCGCAGCCGCAGAAACCAGTCCATCTGCCGGTCCGCGCCTCGCCGGGTCAGCGCGCCGAGCCGGCGCGCCACCCAGCCCGTCATCCGGCTCATCCGGATCGGCCCGGCCATCGGCTCGACCAACACGAGATCGACCCCCTGCCCCATGGCGCGGAGTTGCTGCGCCATCTCGTAGGCGATCACGCTCGCGCCGCAAAACGCGCCAAGGAGATAAGGCCCCTCGGGCTGCGCGCTTCGCAGCGACTGGATGTAGTCGGTGGCCATGGCCTCGATCGTCGGCGCCGCCGGCAGGTCATCGAAGCGGTAGGGATCGAGCAGGTAGATCGGATAGTCGGCGCCGAGCTTGCGGGCCAGCGTGAAGCAATACAGGGGACCGCCCTGCCAGTGGACGTGCAGGTAGAAGAACGGCCGCTTCGACCCCCCGCGCTGCACGGGGACCACCGCAACGCGCGGGTGTGCCGCCGACGATGCCTCGGGCTGCGCCGGCGGCGGCCGCACGTCGCCGATGGCGGCCGCGGGAAGCTGCTGCCGAAGATACCGTTCGAGCAGGGTGCGCTTTTTTTCTGAGAGGTCGTTCGCCGTTTCCACTCCGCGTGACAATTGTCCGGATGGTCGGCGGCAAAGACAAGGCGACAACCGTGATCTGACGTGGGACAGATCGTTCCCGCAGTTGGGACATGCACGGAAGCGGCGGCTCGGTGCGCCTATTTATGTGAGTTCGGCCGAAACCTAGGCTACGGGCAGGGCATCCCATGAGTTCGGAAGTCTGCACGGTACTGGACCTGGTCACCGCCTGCACGGCGAAAACTCCGGATGCGCCCGCTGTTGTCGCCGGCGGTCGGCGGATCACCTACCAGGAGCTGGACGCGCGGGCCAACGGGTTGGCCCATCAGCTGCGCGCCCTCGGCGCCGGTCCCGGCGCCGTCGTCGGGCTGTGCCTGAACCGGTCCAGCGAAATGGTCGTCGGCGCGCTGGGCATTCTCAAGGCCGGCGCCGCCTATCTGCCGATGGATCCGGACACGCCGGCCGAGCGGCTGGCGTTCATCCTGCGTGACGCCGGCGTGCAGATCCTCGTGACGCAAGAGACGGAGTTGGGGAGGGGGATTGACGTCGTCCACCTCGATGCGCTGGGCGGATCCCCTGGCACCGGCCATCGCCGGCCGCCCGCCGTGGCCATCACCGGCGACGACATCGCCTACGTGATCTACACCTCCGGGTCAACCGGTCAGCCCAAGGGCGTGCAGATCACGCACGCGAGCCTGATGAACCTGGTGCGCTGGCATCAGCGTGCCTTTACCGTGGTGGCCTCCGACCGGGCCACGCAGGTCGCCAGCCCCGCGTTCGACGCCGCGGTGTGGGAGCTGTGGCCGTACCTGACGGCCGGCGCGAGCGTCTACGTCCCGGATGAGGACACCAAGCTCGATCCGCGCTTGATGCGCGACTGGCTGGTGGCGCAGGCGATCACGATCACCTTCCTCCCCACGCCGCTGGCCGAGACCGTCATGACGCTCGACTGGCCGGCGGAGGTGGCGCTGCGGATGTTGCTCACGGGCGGCGACACGCTGCACCGCTATCCGCCCGCGACGCTGCCCTTCGCGCTGATCAACAACTACGGACCGACGGAGACCGCGGTGGTGGCGACCTCGGGCGCCGTGCCACCCGCGAGCGGCTGGACGTCCCCACCATCGATCGGCCGGGCCATCGACGGGGCGCGCGCCTACGTCCTCGACGAGAAGCAGCAACCGGTGCTGCCCGGCATGATGGGTGAGCTCTACGTCGGTGGGCGCGGCGTCGCCCGCGGCTATCTCAACCGGCCGGAGCTCACCGCGCAGCGCTTCCTCCCCGATCCCTTCTCAGAGATTGTCGGCGCGCGCATGTATCGCACGGGCGACCTGGTCCGGGCTCGCACGGATGGTGAGCTGGAGTTTGTCGGCCGCACCGACGACCAGGTGAAGATCCGTGGCTATCGCATCGAGCTCGGCGAGATCGAGGCCACGCTGGCGGCGCATCCCCAGGTGCAGCAGGCGGTCGTGGTCGCGCGCGAAGACATCCCGGGCGACAAGCGGCTCGTCGCCTACATCGTGTCCGGGCCAGACACGCCGGTCGCGGTCGACACACTGCGCGCGTTTCTGCTCAAGCATCTGCCCGAGTACATGGTCCCGGCCGCCTTCGTTTCGCTGCCCGCCCTGCCCATCACGACCAACGGAAAGGTGGATCGTCAGGCCCTACCGACCCCCAGCGCCATTCCCGTCGAGCGGGATGGCGCGGGCGGGTCGGCCCGCACCCTGATCGAGGAGCGCGTGGCCGAAATGGTCGCCACCCTCCTGCAGGTGCAGGCCGTCGGCCGGGAGGAGAACTTCTTCCTGCTCGGCGGTCACTCCTTGCTCGGTGCGCAGCTGCTGGTCCGGGTGCGCGACAGCTTCGGCGTCGACCTCTCACTGCGCACGCTCTTCGATTTGCCGAGCGTCGCGGGCCTTTCCTCTGAGATCGAGCAACGCCTGACGGCGAGCCTAGCGGCCATGAGCGACGAGGAGGCCGAGCGCCTCCTGGCATGACGATCAGCGCCGCCGAAGCGAAAACCGCCGATCCGACCCTCAGCCTGTACCAGCTGCTCGATCCACAGGTCCTGGCCAACCCCTACCCGCTCTATCACCGGCTGCGCGCCGAGGATCCGGTCCACTGGGATCCGTTCCTCCACAAGTGGGTCCTCACCCGCTACACGGATGTCGTCTTCGCGCTGCAGCATTTCTCGGCCAAGTGCGCGCCCACTCCGGAGCAGTTGAACATGATGGGCATGGGGATCCTCAGCCCGGCGGCGCAGGTGATGGTGCAGCAGATGCTCTTCATGGACCCGCCCGCGCACACGCGTATCCGAAGCCTGGCCGCCAAGGCGTTCACCCCTCGCCGCGTCGAGGTCCTGC
>VBFR01000275.1 GCA_005889345.1 Chloroflexota bacterium | reverse complement strand
CATCGTGTACGTCAGCGGCGCCGTGCGCAACCCCGGCCTCTATACGCTCGCGGCCAGCCTCCGCGTCACCGACGCGATCGTCGCCGCCGGCGGGCTCACCGAAGCCGCCGACCCTGGTTGTCTGCCCAACCTGGCGGCCCATCTCAAAGATTCCAGCCAGATCGTGGTGCCGCTGGCCGGCCACTGCGCCCGGGCAAAAAAGGGGAAGCTCGACATCAATCTGGCGACGCGGGAGCAACTGCTGCTCGTCCCCGGGATGGACGGCGCGCTCGCCGACGCGATCATCAAGTACCGCAACGACTTCGGCGGTTTCGCCGCGCTGACCGAGCTGAAGTCGGCGATGGGCCTCGACGCCGTCACCTACAAGCAGCTGTCGAAGACGTTGACGGTGCCGTGAGCCCCCACCCCGACCCTCCCCTGCGCGCGGGGGAGGGAGGTCCACGGCGTGGATGGCCGTGGTGGGGTTTCGCCGTCGTGCTGACCGCTTGGAGCAGCGGCATCATGGCGGCCGTGCTGCTGAGCCCGCTACCCGCCTGGTTGGCACTCGCGCTCGGAGGGGCCGCCGCGGCGGCGCTGTTCGATCGGCAGCTGGCGCTGCTGGCCGGCCTGGCTCTGGCGGCCTTTCTGCTCGGCGCGGGGCGCGGTGCACTCGCGGCGAGCGTCGCGCTCCCGCGCGAGGTCGTTGGCCAGACTGTCGCGGTCTCGGGAACCGTCGATGACGACCCGGTCGCACGCAAGGCGAGTCGTCGACTGCATGTGCACGTCGATCACGTCGTCGCGGGCGCCGAGCAGACCCGCGCGGCATTTCGAATCGAGGCGACCGTCTACGGCATGACGCCGGTGCGCTACGGCGACCTGGTCCTGCTGACAGGTGAAATCCAGAAGCCGCCCCGCCTCGACCAGTTCGACTATCGGGCCTACCTGGCTGAGCAGGGCATCGCGGGCGTGATGCCCGGGGCGCGCCTGGTTCGTGTGACGTCGCACGGCGGTGATCCACTACACGCAGCGTTGTTCACGATCCGGCATGCCGTGGTTGATGCCGTTGATCGAGCCCTGCCGGAACCGCAGGCCGCCTTGCTGCTGGGCGTCGTCTTCGGCTACCGCGCCGCGCTACCAGCCCTGCTACAGCAGCAAATGGTTGCCAGCGGACTCATCCATATTGTCGTGATCTCCGGACTCAAGGTGAGCTTGCTGGCGCGCATCATCCACCAGGGGGTGGGGCGGATCGTGCCGAGAGCCGCGCCGCTCGTCGCCGTGGGGGCAATGGCCGGCTATGCCCTGCTTGCCGGCGCGTCGGCTGCAGCCTTGCGGGCGGCAGGCATGGGCATCCTGGTCGTCATCGCCGGACGCATGCAGCGCGATAGCCACGTCTTCGTCTCGTTGGCGCTGACGGCGGCGGTGATGCTCGGACTGAAGCCCGATCTGGCGGCCGACGTCAGCTTCCAGCTGTCCTTCGCCGGCACCATGGGGATTGCGGCGATGACCGATCGAATCGCTGCCCGGTTCGCGTGGATCCCCGCCGTGGTGCGCGACCCGTTGGCGGCCACCATCGCCGCCGAGGCCGCGACCTGGCCACTGATGCTCGCCAATTTCCATCAGCTCTCGCTGATCGCACCGGTGGCGAACGCCCTCGTCCTACCCCTGCTGCCCGCCGTGATGATGGTGGGCGGCGCAGGGGCAGTGCTCGGAAGCATGCTGGAGGTGGCGGCCTGGCCTCTCATGCAGGCGGCCGGCATGATCGCGAGCTGGGACCGGCTGGTGATCGAGAGCCTCGGCAGCCTTCCGCTCGCCGCCATCGCGGTGCCGTATTTTCCGTCGCGCTGGCTCGCCGCGGCGATGATCCTCAACGGCGGCGCGCTCGCCGGCGTAAAGCTGCGCCAGTTCTTTTGGCGAAAAAGAGTCTGGGCCGTGTTTGGCGCGGCCGGTTTGGTCACCATAGCCGTCCTGCTGATCCGGCCCGATGGTCGGGTCCATGTCTACGCCCTCGACGTGGGCACCGGGTCGGCAGTCCTGGTGCGGACGGCAAACGGCCATCAGGTCCTGATCGACGGCGGTCCCGACGCCGATAAGTTCACCCAGGCGATTGGCCGCTCGCTACCACCGACGGCAAGGACCATCGATATCTGGCTCATCACCGGTGGCCGTCGCGTGAACACTGGTGCGGCGCCGGCGGTGCTGGCGCGATTTCGGATCGGCGCGATCGTCATCGCCGATCCCGATCCGTGGAGCGCGACGGTGCGGGCGCTGGTGCAACAGGCCCAATCGCAAGGCATTCCTGCGACAGCCGTCAACGGGCCCGTCAACGTGGACGGAGTTCAGCTCAGCCAGGCGAGTGACGCGCAAAGCTGGCTCATCCGGGCGGACAACGCGGTGCTCGCCGTGGTGCCGCCGGAGACGAGTTGGACATCGCTGCCGGTCGGAATCTCCGGCGTCGTCTTCACGAGCGGCGGACCAACCGATTGGCACGGACCCGGTCAGGGATTCAGCGTCATCCAAGTTTCATCGAACAGCCGCGACGGTCTTCCGGTGCGGGCGGTGATCCACGCGCTGACCGGGGCGGCGCTGTATCGAACAGATCGTGTCGGTTCGGTCGAGCTCGTGAGTAGCGCGGCTGGCTTCCAGGCCGTCAACTAAGGCCGGGCTACGGTAAGGGTGAGCCGAAGCGCTCCGCCGAAGCGACCTCCGATAACGGCTTGCGCTTCTTGCGCCCCTTGACCGGCCGAACTGGGTACCCGAAGGGCAGCACGGCGAGCACCTCGTAGCGATCCGGAAGGGCGACCTTGTTCCGAACGCCCTCGAGGCCGCCAAATCCCGTCCAGTTGGAGCCGACCCCTTCCGCCCATGCCGTGAGGAGCATCGACTGGATCGCGCGACTGCAGTCGGAGATGCCGGTGTGGCTGGTCTTCTCGTAGGCGACGACGATGGCGAGGACCGACTTCGCGATGTAGGGACCGGTCCTCACCAGCGAGCCCAGCGCGCGCAGGGTCCCGGGCTCGCGAACGATGACGAAATGCCACTCCTGCTGATTCGAAGCGCTGGCGGTAAGACGCCCCGCATCGACAATTCTTGTCACGACGTCCGCCGGAATCGGTTTGTCCTGATAATCGCGAACCGCCATGACAGTACGAACCGCATCGAAGACTGGGTTTGCCATCAAATTATTATGGAGAGCGCATCGTCAGGTCGCCGCCCTGGAAGCTGCGACAGCAACCCTGAAATGGGCGACGCGGTCGTCGAAGCGGCTCAGCAACTGCCCAACAATTGGTTCGACGACGGCCTTTTCGTAGTCGTCCCCGGCGAACGCCTTGACGGACTCGATCGAATCCCACGTGGTGGCGACGACAACCTCGGTTTCGCCCAGGCTCTGGCGGGTCATCACCTTGACCTCGACAAAGCCGTCGATCGACCGGAGATGGGGGAGGACCGAATTGGAAAAATGCTCGAGGCAGTAGCGGTCGACACCATCGTTCGTCCCGAATCCGCCCCAAACGCGAACGATCTGAGCAGCCATCGTGACCTCCTGAAGTCTGGCAATTGAGT
>VBFR01000274.1 GCA_005889345.1 Chloroflexota bacterium | reverse complement strand
GCTGGGGCGACGCGCAAGAGCGGGCGGGCTCGGCGGAAGAGGTGGCGAACACGCTCGTCAAGGAACTCGACGCGGCGAACCCGAGATCGACGCTGATGAATCCACATGCGGGAAATCCCGCAACCCTGAACGATTGATCCAGGAGGGAGCATGAGCCAGGCAGCGAAGACGCTCGAAACCGCTCAGCCTCACAGACTTCGGCCGGTGTTGGAGGTTGGCAGGGAGTTCGGTCTGCTGGATTCGGAGATGATCTCCTACGGCCCATACAAGGCCAAGATCAGCCTCGATGCCCTGAAGCGTCTCGAAAGCCAACCGGATGGAAAGCTGGTCGTCGTCACCGCGATCACGCCGACCCGAGCGGGGGAGGGCAAGACGACGAGCGCGATCAGCCTGACGCAGGGGCTCGGGCGCATTGGCACCAACGTCGCGCTCTGTCTGCGGCAGCCATCGACCGGCCCGCTGTTCGGTATCAAGGGTGGCGGCACCGGCGGTGGCATGGCGCAGATCGTGCCGATGGAGGAGATCAACCTCCATTTCACCGGCGACATCCACGCCGTCGAGGCGGCGCACAACCTGCTGGCGGCGGTGATCGACGCGGCGATCTTCCACGGGCAGCTCGAGATCGGCCCGAGCTTCATCACCTGGCCGCGGACGTTGGATGTCAATGACCGCGCGCTGCGGCACATCGTCACCGGCCTCGGCGGCGACGAGCACGGGGTGCCGCGTGAATCGAGCTTCATCATCGCGGCCGCTTCCGAGATCATGGCGATCCTGGCGCTGGCCAGCGACCTCGAAGATCTGCGGAAACGGATCGGGCGGATCATCGTGGCCCAGCGCAAGGACGGCAGCTTTATCACCGCCGAGGATTTACGGGTGGCGGGCGCGATGACGGTGCTGCTCAAGGATGCGTTGCTGCCGAACATCGTGCAAACGATGGAAGGGCAGCCGGCGTTGGTGCATGCGGGTCCGTTCGGCAACATCGCTCATGGCAACAACTCGTTGCTCGCCGACCAGATTGCCCTCAAGCTCGCCGATATTGTGGTGACTGAAGCCGGCTTCGGTGCCGACCTCGGCCTGGAGAAGTTCTCCCACATCGTGGCTCGCTATGGCCATCTGAAACCGGCCGCGGCGCTCGTGGTGGCGACGGTCCGCGCTCTCAAGTCGCACGGCGGCCTGCCGCTCGCGAAGCTGGGCACCGAGGACCTCGACGCCTTGAAGCGCGGCGCCGAGAATCTCGCGGCCCACATCGACATCGTCAAAGCCTTCGGCATGCGCGCCGTGGTCGGCGTGAACCGGTTCCCGACCGATACCGAGCGCGAGCTCGACCTCCTGACGCAACTCGCGAAGGACTACGGCGCCGACGCCGCAGTGGTCAATGATGGCTACGGCCACGGCGGCGAGGGAGCGGTCGAGCTGGCCGAGGCGGTGCTGGGCGCGACCAAGAACGGCAGCAACTTCGCGCCCCTGTACTCGCCGGACACGCCGATCCGGGAGCAGATCCAGACCTTGGCCCGGCGCCTGTACGGCGCCGCGGACGTCGAATTCCTCCCCGAGTGCCAGAAGCGCATCGACTGGCTCACCGAGCGCGGCATGGGGACGTTACCGGTGTGCATGTCCAAAACGCACCTCTCCCTTTCCCATAACCCCGCGCTCAAGGGAAGGCCGACTGGCTTCACACTGCCCATCCGCAATGTCTATCCCTCGGCGGGCGCCGGCTTCGTGGTAGCCCTGGCCGGCGACATCCAGCTGATGCCCGGCCTCGGCAAAGAGCCCGCCTACACCCGGATCGACATCGAGCCCAGCGGACGGATCACCGGCCTGACGTAAGATCCACCGACCACCCGGACTAGTTGGTGGCGGTGCCGGCGGTTCCTTGCAGGCCGCGCAGCGCTTCGATCATGCCGAGGTGGCGCTGGACATGATCCAGGTAGATCGCGATATTGTCGGCGTAGGTGTCGCCGTCGGGATCGTCCCGCATCACAGCGAAAAGGCGCGTGTTCGGCATCGCGTTCAGGACGCCCTGCAGCTGGGCGAAGACGCGTCGGGCGTAGTCGAGGACCACCACTTTACCCGGCAGGCGGAGGGCGTCGGCGGACTCGTCGTCCATTCCCGTTCCGGTATCGCGTTGGCCCATTTGCCCGATCGGTAAACCCCACTGTTTCGCTAGCGATTCACTCGCCCAAATCTCGCCGTGGGATCCGAACCGGTCTGTCAGCTCGGGGGTCTTGTCGATCGTGATCGCCGCGAAGCGGTCATCCCAGCGCGCGATATGCCAGACCTGCCAGGCGACACTGTGGACGCGCGTTCCCATGGATGTCGCGAATTGGCTATCGTCGGTCTGTTCGGCCGACTCGATGACCCGGCCGTGAGCGATGGCATAGTGTTTGGCCAGCAGGCTGGCGGCATTCTGAGGCACGCCGACACACTACTCCGCCAGGGCGTCGAGAAGCCAGGTGGCAACGTAAGCGGCAAACGAGGCCCGGACGTATATGACGAACCCCGACTCGTCGCGGCGCTCGACGATGACCTGGGCTTTCGCGAGCAGGGTCTGCGCGCAGCGGCCCGGTCCGAATAGTCGCGGGTCGAGATCAATTGCGAGGCCATGTGCCAGGAGTTCCCGCGCCTTAGCGCCTCGAATCTCCAGCAAGGTGCGGTTGGCCGATACATCGGTGACCGATCCTAAGGCGCCGTTGAAAGCACTGGTGAGTGCCTGCGTAAGTTCGTCTTGCTGACCGTCGGGCCCGACGGCCAACCATTCATCGGGGCCAAGCCATAAGGCGCGGCGATCGCCTTTTGCGCCCACCGTATTGGGCGTGACGGGCAACCCGAAGCCGAGGACTTCGGAGATCCGCTGCACGAGGCTCAAGTTCTTGGGATCCATGCGGAGATTGAGCTGCGTCGCAAACGGAAGCACACGGATTGTGAGCTCCCCGCCGGTCGCCTCCGATAAGGCGGCGAATCGTTCCGCATACCCGGCGAATGGGCTACGCCGAACTGCCTCAGCTATCACGACGCAGATTGTCCTTGTCGTAGAAGACCGGTTCAGTCACGGTCGCCGCGATGGCATGGCCATTCAGGGGAGCGTATACGGTGGCGCCGATTCGCTGGCGCCCACTCTGCAGCATGGCGAGGGCGAAGGTCCGGCCAAGCGTGGCGCTGTGATAGCTGGCTGTCAC